>NZ_JBSGXB010000249.1:0-11592 GCF_053609185.1 Streptomyces sp. NPDC054956
CGCCGCCGCGCCCGGGGCGGCTACCCCCGCGCCGACCCCCCCTCCGGTGGCTTCCGCTCCGGTGGCGACCGTCCGACCGGTGGTGGCTTCCGCTCCGGTGGCGACCGTCCGTCCGGTGGTGGCTTCCGCCGCGACGACCGTCCCTCGGGCGGCTTCAACCGTGACGACCGCGGTGGCGACCGTGGCGGCTTCCGCCGCGACGACCGTCCCTCCGGTGGCTTCAACCGTGACGACCGCGGTGGCGACCGTGGCGGCTTCCGCCGCGACGACCGTCCCTCCGGTGGCTTCAACCGTGACGACCGTGGTGGCGACCGTGGCGGCTTCCGCCGCGACGACCGTCCCTCCGGTGGCTTCAACCGTGACGACCGTCCGTCCGGTGGCTTCCGCTCCGGTGGCGACCGTCCGACCGGTGGCGGCTTCCGCTCCGGTGGCGACCGTCCGTCCGGTGGTGGCTTCCGCCGCGACGACCGTCCCTCGGGCGGCGACCGCCCGTACGGCCGTCGTGACGACAACCGCCCCTCCGGCGGTTCGACCGGTGGCTCCTCCTTCGGGCGTCGTGACGACAAGCCCCGCTGGAAGCGCAACGGCTGACACCGGCCGCTGAACTGAGTGCCTGACAGGGCCCCCGCGACATCCGTCGCGGGGGCCCTGTCCGCATTCCGGCCCGCTCGTCCCGGGGCCCTCGCCGACATGGCCCGGAGTGGACAGGGGATATGCGATCGGCTGTCCGGCGCTCTGCGGCTATGCTCTGGGGGGAGCAAGCCGAGGGCCATTAGCTCAATTGGCAGAGCAGCGGACTTTTAATCCGTTGGTTGTCGGTTCGAGTCCGACATGGCCTACTGCTCCGCGGGCGAGGAGACATCCTCCGACCTGCTGCTGAGCGCCCCGTCCGGGTTTCCGGGCGGGGCGCTCGGTCGTTCACGGGGCCTCGCCCCGGCCCGTGCGCGGACGGCCCGTCAGGGACGGGTGCGGTACGTGGGGCACGCGGGGTCGGCGGCCAGTGCGGCTGTCAGGGTGTCCAGCAGGGAGACGAGGAGTTCCCCGTCCGGGCCGGACAGGCTCAGGGCCTCGCGCTGGACGGCGTCCAGGTCGGCCAGGACCAGCCCGGCGGTGCGCACGCCCCGCGCGGTGAGCCGGACGGCCAGGCGGCGGCGGTCGCCCGGGACCGGGAGCCGGGTCACGAGCGCCGCCTCCTCCAGGCGGTCCAGGCAGCCGGTCAGCGCCCCCGAGGTGATCCCCACGGCCCGGGAGAGCTCGCCCGGGGCCAGGGTGTACGGGGAACCCGCGCACCGCAGTTCGGTGAGCACGCGCAGCCCCGTACGCCCCAGTCCGTACCGGCGGCACACCGGGCGGGTGTGTTCCTCCACGGCCTGTGCCAGCAGGTCGGCGAGGCGGAACAGACCCGCGGGGCGGGCCGCCGGGACGGACTCGGGGGCCGCGGTGGCGGTGGCCGGCACGGGTCAGTCCGCCGGGCGCGCGACCGGGCGGGCGTGGGCGAACCCGCGCTGGTGCCAGACCAGGCCGCCGGCCGGGGACAGGTCGCGTTCGTCGAATGCGGAGCCCTCGACCGCCGTGACCCGGCCGATCAGGATGGTGTGGTCGCCCGCGTCCACGGCCTCGTGGTGCTCGCACACCAGGCGCAGGGCCGCGTCGGCCAGTTCCGGGGCCCGTACGGAGCCTGCGAGCGCGACCCCGTCGAAGCGCCGGTCGGGGCGGCCGGCGAACTTCATGGCCAGGGCCTCGTCACCGGGGCCCAGCAGGTTCACGCAGAACGCGTCGGCACCGGCCAGCGCGTCGTGGCTGGAGGAGCCCTTGTCCAGGCAGACCAGGAACAGCGGGGGATCCAGGGAGAGCGAGGAGACCGCGCTGGCGGTCAGCCCGCGCGCGGTGCCGAACCCGTCGTAGCAGGTCACGACGGTCACGGGGGCGGCGAGCGCGGCCATGGCCGCGCGGAACTCCTCCGCGCGGACGCCGGCGCGCTCCAGTACGGCGGCGCTCATCGGTTGGTCTCCCGGTCCTTCGGGGCCGGCGCGGGAAGCACCGCCGGAGAGGGGGCGAGCCAGCGGCCGGCGGGGGTGCCGGTGAAACCCTTGCGGACGTTCCAGACCCGCTCGCCGCCCTTGACCACGTCGGTGAAGCGGCCCCGGAACAGCCAGCCCTCGTACGCGGACCAGCCGCACTTGGCCTGGATGTCCTCCCGGGTGGGCTGCCAGCGCTCCGTCGGGTCGAGGATCGCCAGGTCGGCGTCGGCGCCCGGGACCAGGCGGCCCTTGCCGGGCAGCCGGAACAGGTCGGCGGGGCCGGAGCCCATCAGGCGGGCCAGGTGCTGGGCCGCCTCGTCGGGGGCCACGCGGCGCTGCATCATGCCGGTCCAGGAGGCGATGGCGAGCTCCTGCACTCCGGGCAGACCGGGCGGCGCGTCCGCGGGGACCTTGTTCTTCTCCTCGATGGTGTGCGGCGCGTGGTCGCTGCCGAGGCTCGCGGCCTCGCCGGTCAGCGCCGCGTGCCACAGCCGGTCCTGGTCGCTCAGGCCGCGGATGGCGGGCGAGAGGCGGGTGCGCGGACCGCGCCGGCAGGTGTCGGCATCGGTGAACGACAGGTGGTGGCCTGTGACTTCGAAGGTCAGCGGCAGCCCCTCCTGGGCGGCGGCGACCAGCATGTCCGCCTCCTCCGCCGTGGAGGCGTGCAGGACGTGGGCGCGGGTGCCGTAGGTGCGCACCAGCTGGATCACCTTGGCGCAGGCGACGATGGCGCCCGAGCGCGGGCGGTGCGGTTCGTACTCGTCGTACGAGCCGGGCTCGCCCCGCCACGTGTCGAGCAGGTCGAAGATGTGCTGGTCCTCGGCGTGCAGCACCAGCTGTACGTTGCCCCGCGCGGCGGCCTCGAAGGCGGCCTCCAGGGCCCGCCAGTCGCGGAAGACCACCGGAGCGGTGTGGTGCCCTGCCATGAACACCTTGGCCGAGGTGGCCACTTGGGGATCGAGGGTGGCCAGTACCTCCGGGTGCTCGGGGTCGGCGCCGATGTGGAAGCGGTAGTCCACCCACGAACGGCCCTCGATCAGGGAGGCCTTGGCGAGCAGGTCCGCCTCGTTCAGGGACGGCGGACGGGTGTTGGGCATGTCGACGACGGTGGTGACGCCGCCCGCGATGGCCGCGCGGCCCGCGTGGGCCCAGTCCTCCTTGTACTCCAGGCCAGGAGTGCGGAAGTGGACGTGGCTGTCGATGAGGCCGGGCAGGACGTAGCGTCCGCCGGCGTCGATCCGGGGGCCCTCGGGCAGTTCCTCGTCCGGGCCGAGCAGGGCGTCGATGTGGCCGTTGCGGATGACGACGGAGCCGTCCCGGACGCCCTCGGGGGTGACCAGGCGGCCGCCTTCGACCACGAGGTCGGCGGTGGCGGTGCGGCCGTCGATCCGGCCGGCGGGGTTCAGCGGTTCCACGAGATGCTCACCAGTTCCCTGCAGAGGTCGTTGGTCGGGCCCATGAGGGCGACGGCACGGGCGTCACGGCCGTACCGGTTGATCGGGTGGCCTTCGACGTAGCCGGCCGAGCTGAGGATCTGCTCCACCTCGGAGACGACCCGGTCGGCGGCGGCGGAGGCGAAGAGCTTGGAGTGCAGCGTGGCCATGCCGGGGTCGGGGGCGTCGCGGCGGCCCGCCCGCTCCACGACCGCGCGGGCCGCCTCGACCTGCGTGGTGAGGTCGACCAGCCGGTAGCGCACGGACTGGTGGACGTGCAGGCCGCGCTTGTGCGCGTGCTCGTGGGCACTGTCCAGGGCGGCCTGGGCCAGGCCCACCGCGACCGCGCCGAGCGTGGCACCGCTCTCGCGGACCCGGGCGATGACGGAGGCCGCCACGCCCTCGGCGCCGAGCCGGTCCGCGTCGGTGAGCCGGCAGTCCCGCAGGTCGACGAAGCCGGTGGCCGAGCCGCGCATGCCGGCCAGCCGCATCGAGGTGTCCGGGATCAGGCCCGGGTTGTCCCCGCGGACCAGGAAGAAGGTCTGCCCGGCGGCGCCGTAGCCGGTGTCGTCCCCGTCCCCGGGGGCGTCGGTGCCGGTCTGGGCGAGCACCAGGTAGACGTCGGCGAGGCCGGCGCTGGTGGTGAAGGCCTTGGCGCCGTCCAGGATCCAGCCGCCTTCGGCGGTCCGGTGGCCGCGCGTGGCCAGGTTCTTCTTGTTGGCGCCCGCGCCCGTCTCGCTCCACGCGGAGGCGGCGAGCCATTCGCCCGAGGCCAGCTTGGGCAGCAGCTCGCGGTGTTGTGCGGGCGTGCCCTGCTCGATGATCCGGCTGCTCACCGCGAAGTGCTGGAAGAGCATGATCGAGGCGGAGCCGTTGACGGAGGCCACCTGCTCGACGCAGCGGTTCAGGTCGACCGGGCCGGCCCCGGCGCCGCCGAACTCCCGCGGCACCGCGAGGCCCAGCAGCCGGCTCTCGCGCAGTACGGCCACGGCGTCCCGGTCGGGTTCGCCCGTACGGTCGGCGGCCACGGCGCACCGCTCCAGCGCGTCGCGCACCTCGGGGTCGAGCGCGTTGAGGGAGAACCGCACGTCCGCGCCCGTGGTGTTCAGACTGACAGTGACAGACATGCGAGCTCCTTGGCGGACGAGGGCGAGGACTGGGACTGGGGCTGGGGCTGGGGCCGGGAAGAAGGAGAGGAAGCGGAAGCGGATGGTGCCGGGTAGCTGAAGTGCGCGGCGGGCAGCCCCGCCCAGCCCTGGTAGTCGACCTGCTTGCCGGCCACGGACACCCAGGCGAGGCGCGGCCCGGTGTCCGTGAGCACGGACGAGGCGGAGACCTGGAGTTCGCCGCCCGGGGTGACGAGCCGGACCAGCCCGTCCCGGTGACCGGCGCCGCGGGCCAGCGACCAGGGCACGGTCCCCTCGATCCCGACGGCGGTGCCCAGGCAGATGGCGCCGGTCAGCGCGAGGGTCGGGTGCCAGGACGGCACCGACACCGCGCGGACCGCGAGCGCGCCGCCCGGCTCCGGGAGCACCGCCGCGATCTTCGGGAAGGCTCCGGACGCGTCCCAGCCCTGCTGCTCGCAGACCGCGAGCCGGATCCGGCCGAACTGCTCGAAGAGCTCGTCGCCGGCGGCGAACAGCTCCTCCCGGCTGGACACGCCCAGGTGCCCGGCGGGTACGAAGACGTACGGATTGCCCATCGAGACCAGCGAGACGGGGATGACCGTACGGTCCACGGAGACCTCGGTGACCGGGTCGCCGGTGATCAGCAGCTCCTTGACCGGTTTGGTGGGCGTGCACAGGAAGTGCGCGGTGAACCGGGTGCCGCCGTCGGTGGACTCCTCCACCTCGCACACCACGTTGTCGCCGTTGTTGAGGACGTTCACCCGCACCCGGGCCCCGGGGACCAGCGGCGGGATCATCCCCGACCGGGCGGCCGCCTCGACGGACGCCAGGATCGAGTGGCCGCAGGAGCCGCGCAGGTCGAAGGCGGAGGTGGAGCGGGGCAGCGACTGCACGAAGCGGTAGTCGAGGTCGAAGAGCGGGTGCGGGGAGGGCCGGACGATCGCGTTCTTCAGTACGTGCCCGGCGCCCTCCGCGCTCAGCCCGTCGCGGATCGCGGACAGCCGTTCCAGCAGCTCGTCGGTGTCCTCGGGCAGCCCCCGGCCGTCCAGGACCAGGGTGGGGCAGGGCGCGCCGTGCGCGTCGGCGAACCAGCCGCTCACAGGGCCGCCCCCCGAAGGGCCGCGGCGCTCGGGGCGCCCGGGCCGAAGAACTGGGTGCGCCACAGCTGGTGGGACATCAGGGCCCACAGTGCGAGGGAGGCGCCGTCGGAGGGGCGGGCGGTCTGCTCCTCGAAGAGGCCGGCGACGACCTCCGGGCGGATCCGGCCGTCGGCGCGCAGCGCGGACTCGGACAGCGCGTCGCGGGCCACGTCCCACAGGGCCTGCCCGGGGCGGAGCATGGCGGTGATGGGCAGGGTGAACGGCTGCTTGGGGCGGTTCAGGACGCTCTCCGGGACCAGCCCGCGGGCGGCCGCGTACAGGGCGCGCTTGACCCCGCCCGTCGAGGAGGTGTCGATCTTCTGGGCGTCGGTGAGGGTGGTGGCGAAGCGCACCACGTCCGGCTGGCAGAAGGGCAGCCGGGCCTCGACCGAGCTGGCCATCGACAGGTGGTCCACGCGCCGCAGGTGGTACGAGGGCAGCCGGTACTCCTGCTCGATGGCGCAGATCCGGCGCATCCGGGTGCCCGCGCCGTTCTCCAGGGTCTCGGTGAGCCCGGCCGGCAGGGCCGGGCCGTGGGCGCGTACGGCCGCCGTGTAGTCGTCCGTGTAGAGGCGCTCGCGCAGGGCGCGGGGGACCGCGGAGAGGTGGTCGAGGTAGTCCTGGACCCAGCCGAGTCCGCCGGGGGCGGCCATGGCCTGCGTCATGCGGGAGTAGCCGCCGAAGAGTTCGTCGGCCGCGTCGCCGGTCAGCGCCACCTTGAAGCCCGCGTCGCGGACGGCGCGGAACAGCGAGAACGTGGACAGGGTGATCGGGTCGGCGTTCGGCTGGCCCAGGTGCCACACCACGTCCGCGAGCAGGTCGGGGAAGGTGGCGGGGTCCACCTCCACCTGGTGGTGGACGGTGCCGGCCCGGCCCGCGACCTCGGCCGCGAAGGCCCGCTCGTCGGAGGGCCAGTTGCCCGTGTAGGCGATGTTGAAGGTGTGCAGGTCGGCCGCGGAACGGGACGCGAGGACCGTGACCAGGCTGGAGTCGAGGCCGCCGGAGGTGATGGCGGCGACCGGCGCGTCGGCGATCAGCAGCCGCGAGACCTCCTTCGTCAGCAGCTCGCGCAGCTCCTCGCCGGCCTGGTGCAGGCTGCGGGAGGCGTCCGCGACGGCCTCGGTGTGGCCCAGCGGGCGGGTGGTGATCCGCAGTCCGCCGCGCCGGCCGACCACGGCGGTGGCGGCGGGCGGCAGGACCCGGATGCCGCGGAACATCGTCCGGTCGCCGAAGGGGGTCTTGGAGACGAGGTAGGCGTCGAGCCCGAACTCGTCCTCCTCGGCCGTGACGTCGGCGAAGCCGAGCAGCGCCGGGATCTCCGAGGCGAAGCGGAACGTGCCGCCGCGCTCGTCCCAGGCGTAGTAGAGGGGCTTCATGCCCGAGCCGTCGGTGGCGACGACCAGCTTCGGCTCCTCGCGCAGGTCCATCACGGCGACGGAGTACATGCCGTCGAGCTGCTCGGCGAAGCGCTCGCCGTACTCGAGGTACAGGGCGGGCAGCACCGAGCCGTCGCAGCGGTCCGGGATGAGGTGGCCGCGCGCCTCGAGGCGGGCGGCCAGTTCGCGGTGGTTGTACAGCTCGCCGTTGAAGACGACGGTGATCGCGCCCAGCCGGTACGGCTGCTCGCCCCCCTCGGGGTCCATGATCGAGAGCCGGTTGTTGCCGAGCGCCCAGTCGCTGCGCCCGGTCCAGGCCTGGGCGTCGGGGCCGCCGTGGCGCAGCAGGGCGGCGACGGTGCGCAGCTCCTGGTCGCTCGTACCGGCATTGAAGGATCCGTAGATGCGGCACATGTCGGTCAGACCACCTGGGAGGAGACGCCGGCTGCGGCGTAGAGGGCAGGGTCGAAGGGGGCCGGGCCGCCGCAGGTCACGAAGCGGCGGGCGTCCGGGCCCGTGTGGGGGTTGCGGGCGCCGTGCAGCACACCGGGGGCGGCGAACAGCACGTCCCCGGCCTCGACGTCGATCCAGCGGTCGACGAGGTACATCTGGCCGATGCCCTCGAAGGCGATGAACGCCTCGTCGCTGTGGGTGTGCAGGTGCACGTTGAAGGTCTCGCCGGGCTGCTGGATCCCGCAGTGCAGACACAGCTGGGCACTGCCGGCGCCGGGCCAGAAGACGAAGTTCATGGTGGCGCGCGGGGCCGCCTCCGGGTCGACCTGGCCGGTGCCGGCGAAGCCGCGCAGCTGGGTCTCGTCGTCCCACAGGGTGGAGAAGACCTTCGGGTCGGTGCCCGGCGTACGGCCCTCGGCCAGCGGAGTGCGCCACACGTACGCGGTCATGCCCTGCGGGCCCCCGCTCAGGGTCAGCTCCCGGCCCGTCGGCGCGTAGGCGGCGGAGGAGCGGTGCGCCTCGCGGCTCTCGGCGCCGACGCCGAGGCGGCCTGAGCCCGCGTAGACCACCACGGTGTTCTCCTCGGCGAGGCTGTCCTCGGGGCTCCACACGGCGCCCGGGGCGACCCGTACGACGTGCAGCGTGACCCAGGGCGCGCCCGCGGCCGGGCTCACCGGGGTGGCGACCTCGGTCCCGGAACCGTCGGGTGCGGGCTCGAACTCGAATTCGCTCGACGTGATGATCCGGGCGCTGCCGAGGTGGCTGAAAGTCTTCATTGTGGCTCCGTCTGTACTCACTCCTGCTGGCCCGTGAAGCTTCCGTTTCGGGGTTCCCGATCACCTCCCGGAGCGGTACCGCCCGATCCGGGAACCCTTTACGCTCTTTCCCAGCAAGGCCTCTACCTGGGGCTTTGCGCGTACGACAGGTGGGGAACATGGCGGAGCGGTCCGATACCGAGGTGAGGTTCAACGTCCTTGGGTCGCTGGAGGGTTGGTCCGGCGGGAACCGGCTGAGACTCGGCGGCCCCATCCAGGAACGGGTGCTCGTCACTTTGCTTCTGGAACCGGGCCGGGTCGTGCCCGTCACCCGTCTCGTGGAAGCCGCGTGGGAGGACGAACCGCCCGCAACCGCCTCACACCAGATCCGCAAGGCCGTCGCCGATCTCCGCCAGCGCATCCCCGGCGGAAGCGACCTGATCGCCACCGACGGACCCGGCTACCGGGCCGTCCTGGAGGACGGGCAGCTCGACCTCACCCTGTTCCTGCTCCACACCCAGCGGGCCCGCGAGGCACTGGCCGCCGGCCGCCCCGCGGACGCCGAGAGCGAGCTGCGCGCCGCACTGGACCTGTGGCGCGGACCCGTACTGTCCGGCGCCGGCGGTCCCGTCGTCGAATCCGCCTCCACCGCCCTGGAGGAGCGCCGGCTGACCGCCGCCGAACAGCTCTTCCAGCTCCGCCTGGAACACGGCGAGAGCTCCGAGCTCGTAGGCGACCTGCGCGAACTCGTCGCCGCCCACCCGCTGCGGGAGACCCTGCGCGGCCACCTGATGCTGGCCCTGTACCGCTCGGGACGGCAGGCCGAGGCCCTGGAGGAGTTCGGGAAGGTCCGCGAGATCCTCGTCGAGGAACTCGGCGTCGACCCCGGCCCGCGGCTCGGCCAGCTCTACGAGGACATCCTGCGCGACAGCCCGGACCTCGCCGCCCCGGAGCCGCCCGCCCCCGCCACCGACCCGGCCGCCGCCGCCCGGGAGGCCCGCGGGGCCGCCGCCCGAGAGGCCGCCGCGCCCGCCCCCGGCGCCGCGCCCTGCACCCTCCCGTACGACCTCGCCGACTTCACCGGCCGCGACCGCGAACTGGCGGACCTGCTCGCCGCCGCCGGGGGCGGGGAGGAGACCGGCACCCGGATCGTCGCCGTCGACGGCATGGGCGGCACCGGCAAGACCTGCCTCGCCGTCCGCGTCGCGCACCGGCTGGCCGAGCGGTTCCCCGACGGCCAGCTCCACGTGGACCTGCGCGGCTACACCCCGGGCGAGCAGCCGCTGCGGCCCGGCGCGGTCATCGCCGGTCTCCTGCGCACCCTCGGCGTACCGGGCGAGCAGATCCCCGAGGACCCCGCCGGGCGGGCCGCCCTGTGGCGGGCCACCCTGGTCGGCCGCCGGCTGCTGCTCCTCTTCGACAACGCCTCCGACGCCGCGCAGGTCCGCCCGCTGCTGCCCGCCTCGCCCGGCTGCCTGGTCCTGGTCACCAGCCGGGCCCGCCTGGTCGAGCTGGACGGGGCCGAGTGGATCTCCATCGGCGTGATGTCCCCCGCGGACAGCCTGGCGCTGATCACCGAGACCCTGGGCGCCGAGCGCACCGAGCGCGAACCGGAGGCGGCCCGGGCGCTCGCCGCGCTGTGCGGACACCTGCCGCTGGCCCTGCGCATCGCCACGGCCCGGCTGCGCAACCGCTCCCGCTGGACCGTGCGGCACCTGGTGGACCGGCTCGGCGACGAGACCCGGCTGCTGGACGAGCTGAGCTCGGGCGAACGCAGCGTCGCGGCCACGCTCCGGCTCTCGTACCAGGCGATGGACGAGGACCACCGCACCGCGTTCCGGCTGCTGAGCCTGCACCCGGGCGCGGAGATCGACGTCCACTCGGCGGCGGCGCTGCTCGCCGTGCACACCCGCGACGCGGAGGACCTCCTGGAGGACCTCCTCGACATGCACCTGGTCCAGCAGCCCGAGCTGGGCTACTACGCCTTCCACGACCTGGTGCGCAGCTTCGCGCAGAGCCTGCGCAACACGGAGACGGCGGCGGACGACACGGCGGCGGTGGAGCGGCTGCTGGACTACTTCTACGCGGCGACGGAGGCGGCGTGCGGCGTGCTGTTCCCCGCCCGCTCGCCCTACGAGACGGGCCTGACGGGCTCGGCGTCACCCCTGCCCGCGCTCGGGGACGCCGACCTGGCCACCGCATGGTTCGACCGCGAGGGTGCCGCACTGATCGCCGCCGTGGCGGCGGCCGAAGCAGGGGGCTTCCCCCGGCACGCCGTGTGGGTCGCCCGCAACCTGATGTTCTTCCTCAACATGCGGACGTACACCGAGCAGTACCTGCAGGTCGGCAAGGTGGCCGCGGCGGCGGCCCGCGAGCTGGGCGATGCCCGGGCCCTGCGGCTGAGCCTGACCAACCAGGTCACCGCCCTGTGGAAGCTGGGCCGGTTCCGGGAGGGCATCGCGGTCGCGGAAGAGGCACTGGAACTGGCCCACGCGCAGGGCGAGCGGCTCGGCGAGGGCGCCGGCCTGGAGGCCCTCGGACTGCTGCTGAGCTGTCTCGGGGAGTTCACCGAGGCGATGCGCCACCAGGAGCAGGCCGTCACGGTGTTCCGCGAGACCGGGGCCGTCCGGTCGGAGATCCACGTCCTGTGCTCGCTGAGCACCACCTACTCCTGCCTCGGGCGGGGCGAGGACGCCGCCCGGGCGGCGGAACGGGCCGTGGACCTCGCCCGCGGGATCGGCATCCTGGGCGACGAGGTCATGATCCTGAACGACCTGGCGAGCGCGTACCTGGACCTCGGCCGGTTCGCGGAGGCGGAGGCCTGCCTGAAGGAGGCGATGGCGTTCTTCGAGGTCTCGCGCAAGCCCGACGACTTCGCGATGACCCGGGTCCTCATGGCCGCCGTCCAGCAGCACTTCGGCCTGGCCGAGTCCGCGCGCACCTGTGAGGAGGAGGCGCTGGACCTGCTCCGGCGCCGGCCCACCCTGGCCCGCCAGACGGTCGTCGAGCGGCGGATCGGCAATCTCCGGCTGGCGCGGGGCGAGCACGCCCAGGCCCTGGAGCTCTACACGAGCGCGCTCGGGCGCGCGGCCGCGGTCGAGTACCGGATGGAGGAGGCCCGTGCGCTGGCCGGCATCGCCCTCGCCGCGCGGGCCCTCGGCGACGCGGCCAGGGCGGACGCGAGCCGGGACCGCGCCGTCGGGCTGTTCACCGCGATGGGGGTGCCCCCGGGCGCGCGCTTCCCGCTCTGACACGACGTACGGCGGCGGCCCGCCCCCGGTAGGGAGC
>NZ_JBSGXB010000250.1:0-11591 GCF_053609185.1 Streptomyces sp. NPDC054956
GGGTCAGCCGGTGAAGCCCAGGTCGTTCAGCGCCTTCTCGATCCGGGAGCGGTGCTGCTCCTCCCAGTCGTCCAGGGATTCCTCGGCCTCCTTGGCCACCTTGGCCCGCGCGGCGAGCAGGATCTCCTCCTGGCGGGCGGCGGGCGTGACGACGATGCCCTCCTCGTCGGCGACCACGATGTCGCCCGGGTGCACGGTCACTCCGCCGACCCGGACCGGCACGCCGAGCGAGCCGATCCCCTTCTTCGTCCCCGGGATCGGGATGACACCGCGCGAGAACACGGGGAAGCCCGCTTCGCGCACCTCGCGGAGGTCACGGATGACCCCGTCGACCACGAAGGCGGCGATGCCCCGGCGCTGGGCGACGGCGCACACGTTGCCGCCGGCCAGGGCGTAGTCCACGTCGCCCGACTCCACGACGACGACCGATCCGGGCTCCGCGCGGTAGATGGCGGCGTGCAGCATCAGGTTGTCACCGGGCTCGCAGCGCACGGTGTACGCCGGGCCGGCGACGCGGGGCGAGTCCCACAGCGGGCGGATCCCGATGTCCATGACCTGCTCGCGGCCGAGGAGGTCGGCGAGGGTGGTGGGCGGGACGTCCTTGTATGCGCTGTTCACATCTGACCCTTCTCGTCGGACCGCGATCGTAAAGCACGGCGGCACCGCGCCACGCAGTCGGGCTCTGTCACCCTGGGACCATGGACGCACCCTCCCGCGGCGCCTGGCTGCGCGCCGGAATCAGCCGTGACGGCGGCCCGCTCCTGGAGACCGGGCACATCGTGTGGCTCCAGTCCGGCACCTTCTACGCGGACAGCCGCGGGTTCGCCGGGACGACCTCCTACCAGGACGGGCAGGTCACCTTCCACCACGACGTCGGCGAGCCCGGCCACGACGTGGGAACCCTGCGCGCAGACGGCTCCCGCATGATCGAGACCGGCACCAACCTCGACGGCGGCACCTTCCTCGAGGTCTGGACACCGCTGCCCGGCAGCGGCGGCCCGGACGGGTCCTGGACCGCCGCCGGCACCCAGACCGTGCGGGTGGGAAGCCACGTCGTCCACGTGGACGCCGAGGGCCGCGGGACGCACTTCGTCCTCACGGAGGACTGACCCGGGCCGGGCGGGCGCCGGGCGCTGGGCGCCGTGGGGGCTCAGAACGGCTTGGTCGGGAGGTACTTGCCGTCCAGGGTGATGACCGCGCGCTCGCCGCCGTCGGGGTCGGCGACCTTCTTGACGTCCAGCTTGAAGTTGATCGCGCTGATGATGCCGTCGCCGAACTCCTCGTGGACCAGGGCCTTCAGCGTGGTCCCGTACACCTGGAGCATCTCGTGGAACCGGTAGATGGTCGGGTCGGTCGGCACCGAGCCGGGGATGGACCCGCGGGTCGGGATGGTCTGGAGCAGCAGCGCCGCGTCCTCGTCCAGGCCCAGGATCCCGGCCGCCGCCTCGGCGGCGTCGGCGGGCAGGGGGTGCTGGCCGAGCAGGGCCGCCGTGACGAAGGCGACCGACAGGCCGGTGGGCTCGGCGATCTGCCGCCAGGTGAGGTCCCTGCGGGTCTTGGCCTCGACGGCCGCGAGGGCGAGGTTCTGGCGGGCCGTGGGGTCGAACTGGGCGTGCACCATGAGAGGTTTCCTTCTCTTAACGTACTGACGGGGGGAGGTACTGCGGACCGGCGGGAGGGGCCGTGGCCCGAGGGGGGCCGGGACGGGTCAGACCGCGAGGACGGCCCGGCGGCCGACGGCGGCGAGTTCGCCGACTCCGGCGACTCCGGCGACCATGCCGGTCGGGGCCACTTCGGCGACCGCGCCGGTGGGGATGTCGTAGACCCAGCCGTGCAGGGTGAGCGCACCGCCGGCCAGGGCGCGGGCCACCGAGGGGTGGGTGGCCAGGTTGGCGAGCTGCGCGGCGACGTTGTCCCGCACCAGCGCGCCCACCCTGTCCTCGGAGCCGGCGCCGGCGGGGGCGGGAGCCGTACCGGACCGCACGGCGTCCGCGTTGCGGAGCCAGCCGGCGACGGCGGGCAGGGCGGCGAGGTCGTGACCGTCGGCCAGGGCGGTCATGGCGCCGCAGGCGGAGTGCCCGCAGACCACGATGTCGCTCACGCCCAGGACCGCGACGGCGTACTCGATGCTGGCAGCGACCCCGTCGGAGCCGGTGGCGTAGGCGGGGACGAGGTTGCCCGCGGTGCGGATGACGAACAGCTCGCCCGGCTCGCGCTGGGTGATCAGCTCCGGTACGACGCGGGCGTCCGAGCAGCCGATGAACAGCGTCGTCGGACGGTGCGTGGTCGCCAGGTGGGCGAAGAGCTCCGCCTTGGCCGGGAAGACGTCCTGCTGAAAGCGTGCGACGCCCTCGGTGAGGTCATGCATGGTCACTCCCTTCGGTGGGGGCCGGCCCCATGAGGTCGACGTGTTCCACCATGCATGACCTGCACTCATAGAGTCCAAGTCATGATTTCCATGACTCCTATCACTCTCATCTATAGTCGGTCTCATGGCACCGGAACTCCGTCATCTGCGCTATCTGCTCGCCGTGGCCGAGCACGCGAGCTTCACCCGCGCCGCCGAGGAGCTGCACGTCTCGCAGCCCACGCTGTCCCAGCAGATCAAGCAGCTCGAACGGTCGGTGGGGGTCCAGCTGCTGGACCGTACGGGCCGTACGGTGCGGCTCACCGACGCCGGCGAGGTCTACGCCCGCCACGCACGCCGCGCGCTACGGGACCTGGCCGCCGCCGAACGCGCCGTCCTCGACGTCCAGGACCTCTCGGCCGGCACCCTGCGGCTCGCGATGACCCCCACCTTCACCGCGTACCTGATCGGCCCGCTGACCGCACTCCTGCACGCCCAACACCCGGGAATCGCCCTGGACATCAAGGAACTGACGCAGAACCAGATCGAGAGCGCGCTCCTGACCGACGCCCTGGACCTGGGCATCGCCTTCAGCGGCACCCACCTGCCCGGCATCACCGGCATCGACCTGTTCACCGAGACCCTCGGCCTCGTCGTGGGCACCCCCCACCCCCACGCGGGACGCACCGAGCCGCTCCCGCTGGACGGGCTCGCCGATCAGCCGCTGGCCCTGCTCAGCGGCGATTTCGTCACCCGCGGCCACATCGACGCCCACTTCGCCGCACACCACGTACGACCCCGCATCGCGGTGGAGGCCAACTCGATCAACGCCCTCACCGAGATCGTCCAGCGCACACCGCTCGCGACCGTCCTCCCCGACGCCCTCACCCACACCCACCCCCACCTCCACCCGGTCCCCCTGACCCCGCCCCTCCCCCCACGCACCGTCACCCTCCTCCGCCGCGAGTCCACGTACCAGAGCGCAGCGGCCCGCGCCTTCACCGCCCTGACCCGCACCTGGTCGGCGACCGCCGGAGGCTGAGCCGGCCTAGCCGGCCTAGCCGGACTTCAGGCGGCGGATGAGTTCCTCCGAGACCCGGCGTTGCAGGTCGGCCAGTTGGTCGGGGGTGTAGGCGCCGAGGTCTCCCGGGGCCGTCGGGGTCTCGGGCTTCTGTTTCTGCTTCTCCTGTTCCCTGCGCTGGAGTTCGCGTTCCTCCGGGGAGCCGGGGGCCGCGTACGCGCAGCGGATCAGGGCGCCGTCGGCGGCCTTCAGGCAGGTGGCCTCGCGGCCGTCCACCTGGCCCCTGCCCTCCACCCGGTAGCGGATGTTCTGCTCGCTGCCGACCGTGGCGGTCCACGTGCTGCCGCCGGTGGGCACGACCTCGAACACCCGGTCGTCGTTGTAGCAGCAGACGTCCCGGTACTCGGCCTTGATCAGTGCGACGAGCGCCTTCGGCGAGGACCAGGTCGGACTGAGCCGGTGGACGGTCATCGGGGCGAGCTTGCCGCCCTGGTGGCGCGTCGGCACCGTCGACACGGCCACGACCGAGCTGGCCGACCCCTGCGGGGTGAGCGGGGTGACGTACGCGCTCCGCCCGCTCGCGTCGCCGTACTGCAGGGTGAACTCCGACTCGTTGCCCTGGTTGGCGCCGTCCTCGGACTCGTCCCAGCCGCTGCGCTCGAACCACCAGTCGGCGAAGCTGCCCACCGCCGCGGTCCCCTCGCGCTGCCGGGCGGCGAGGCTCAGCGGATAGGACGGGCCCGGCACCGCGGCCGTGTCGGCCGTGATCGTGAGCTTTCCGGTCCGCCCGTCGTAGAGCGCGAGTCCGGCCGGCCGTTCGGTCACCACCCAGGTCCCGGTCTGACGCTTCAGCGGGACGACGACGATGGGCGTCTCCCCCGAGCAGGTCACGTAGGCGTCGCCGGGCTCGAAGCGCAGCCAGCGCTTCTTCGCCGAGATCTTCCGGCCGAGGTTGTGGCTGAACCAGCCGCCGATCCGCGCGTCCGCCACATCCACGTCGAACGAACACCGCTGCTGCGTACGGCTGTTGCCGCCGAGCGGAATGTCCTGCACGAGGCCGACCTCGTATCCGGACAGCCAGCCTCGCCGTTCGACCAGGGTCGCGAACCGGTCCGAGTCCGGCAGGTAGGTGATGTCGGAGATCTCGCCGGTGACGTCGCCCAGGTGCGGGGCGGCCTGCGCCTTGCCGACCACGTAGGGCGCCCGGGCCGACAGCTCGGGCACCGCCTCGGTCACGATCCGCACGTCGTGCATGTACTCCCGGTCCTGGAGGTACGCGCCGTACACCAGCCACCAGACCGCGACGCCCAGCCCGAGGACTGCGCACAGCCATCCGAAGGCCGCCGCACCACCGCCACCGCCGCCGCCACGGCCCGCGACCGCGTCGCGCCGCTTCCCGCGGAGCCGTTTCACCAGCAGCCAGAGCACCGTGACGATGCCGGCCCACAGCAGGGGCGCGGCGAGCCAGGAGAAGATCTTGCGCAGCTCCCAGACCACGATGGTCGTGAAGTACGAGGCGTACCAGAGGAACAGGCCCGCCAGAACTACGAACAGCCCCACCCGCAGTGCCCGACCCATCCGCGCCCCCCGACGTCAGCTTGCCGGAGTGTGTACCCCGTCCCGGGACGGGTCAGTCCCGGGACGGGGTACGGGGTGGTCCGAGCGGTCAGAGCCCGCCGGTGAACAGGAGCCGGTTCGGGCTGCTCTTGCTGACGCTGTTCAGTACGTCCTTGGTGGACTCGCTGTCGATGAACTCGGCGACCTCCGACGGCTCCGCCGACGGATGCGCCGTCTTGTAGAGGGCGGCGACCCCCGCCACGTGCGGGGCGGCCATGGAGGTGCCGTTCAGGGCGACGGAGCCGCCGCCGAGCTTCGCCGAGACGATGGCCTGGCCGGGCGCGTAGACGGAGACGCACCGGCCGTAGTTGGAGAAGTCGGTCTCCTCGTCCCACTGGTTGCTCGCCGCCACCGTCAGCACCCTGCTCGCCGAGGCCGGGGAGACGTTGCAGGCGTCGATCGAGGAGTTGCCCGCCGCGATGACCGGCAGCACACCCGCGTCGGACACCGCGTCCGCGGCGTTGTTCACGGCATCGGACTTGTCCCCTCCGAGGGAGCCGTTCAGCACGGCCGGCTGCTTGGCGTTCTTGGCCACCCAGTCCAGGCCGGCGATGATCCCCGAGAGCTCCCCGGCACCGTCACAGCCGAGCACGCGGACGCTGACCAGGCTGACCTTGCGCGCCACCCCGTACGTCCTGCCGCCGAGCGTGCCGGCCACGTGCGTGCCGTGGCCGTTGCAGTCCTGCCCCTTCGCCAGGGCGTCGACGGCGTCGTAACCGAAGGTGGCGCGCCCGCCGAACTCGTCGTGGGCGTAGTCGATGCCGGTGTCGAGGACGTACGCGGTCACGCCCGCGCCGTTGCCCTCCGTGGAGAAATTGTTGTCGAGCGGCAGCTGCTTCTGGTCGATCCGGTCCAGTCCCCAGGAGGAGGACGGGGCCCGGGTACCGGCCGTGGAGGCCGGCATCGGCGCGGACTGCACCTTGGCGTCCTGCTCGACCGACTTCACGCCCAGGCTGTTGCGGACGATCGTCAGCTGGAGCGGGGTCAGCTGCACCGCGAAACCGTTCATCGCGGAGCTGTAGACGAACGACGGCTTCAGGTCCATCCTCTGTGCGGCCTTGGCGGCGTCCACCCCCTTCTCCAGGGTCACGATGTACTTGCCGGGCACCGCGTTCGCGGAGGTGTACAGGGGCGCCGGGGTCGGCTCCGGGGCCGCGGCGGAGGCCGTACCGGCCGCGACCGGGGTCACGGTGATGAGGGCGGCGGTGGCCAGACGTGCGAGCAGGCGCATGGACAGAACTCCCTGAGGGGGTGGAAGGTCGGCATGGGTGAGCGCCCCCGTCACGGCTGCCGCCGCCGCGGGGGCGGCCCCCGTTCCATCGGTGCCGCCCCGGCGCGGCTTGAACCACCGGCACCACCTGGCCGATCGTCCGGCACCCCGGGCGGGACCCCCTGTCGCACAAACTGCAGAAAGGGTTGTCCCGCTGCGCGGTCAGGGCCGCGTCCGCGTAGGGACGGCCCCGCGACGGCCCCGGCGAGATCACCCGTACGGCCCGCCACCTAGCCGGGGGGCGCACGGCTGGTGCGCTCCCCGTGCCCCCGCCACACCCGTGGACGTCTTTGACCGGCCCCGCCGGGCGTGATGGCCTCGGCGCATGCGCAACCGTCTGAGCCGGACCCTGCCCGTGGCCGTCGCCGTACTGGCCGCCGTCACCGCACTGCCCGGCTACGCGGCAGCCGCCGCCGTACCCGAGCCCGTACCCCGCACGGCCGCCGACGTCCACACCACGTACATCGTCACCGTGCGGGAGGACCTCAACCCGGCCGAGGTGGCGCGGATGGCCGGCGTCACCCCGGTCCACGTCTACCGCACCGCCCTGCACGGTTTCGCGGCCCGGCTGAGCCCCGGCCAGGTCGCGGCCCTGCACGCGATGCCGGGCGTGGAGTCCATCGAGGAGGACGGCCGCACCATCGGCTTCGGCGCCTTCTAGCCCCTCCAACGCGGCCAGGTGCGGCCGGTCAGCCGGCCGGCCGGGCGGTGTACTCCCCCGCCGCCCGGACGGCGGCGACCAGAGCCGCCGGATCCACGACGGCGTCCGCCTCCAGGACCACGACGGTGCGTCCGGCACGCACATCGGTACGGGCGGAGCGCACGCCGGGGAGTTCCTCCAGCTCGTCGTCGATGAGGAGCCCGCAGGAGGTGCAGTGCATGCCCTCGACGAGGAGCGTCACCCGTGGCCCGCCGGATGCGGTGCCGGCACCGGCACCGGCACCGCTCCCGACGTCTCCCCCGGGCTCGGCCTTGCCCCTGACCCTGCGGCTGAACAACTTCACTGGAGCTCCTTCTTGAACTCGATGGCGCCGCTCTGCATGCCCATGGCGCACGAGAAGCGCAGGATGCCGGGACCGCGGGTGCCCAGGTCGATCTCGGTGTCGCCGTCACGCTTGACGATCTCCTGGACACCGAGCTCGGGGATGGTGAAGGCCCGGGCACAGCCACCCGAGTCCTTGCCGTGCAGGACCAGCGTCGTGGGTACGCCGGCCTTCGCCGTGAACCGCGTGGGGACGTAGAAGTCGGTGACCGTCAAGGTGACGATCTGCTTCCCGGAGGCGTCGGTGACGACCGGGGCACGATCCCCCGCCTGCCCTCCCGCTCCGGCGTCGTACACGGGATCGTTCTCCGGGACCCCCTGGACCACGAACGGCCCGCTCGCGGCCGCCTTCTCGTCCTTCGTGGTGAAGGTGACCCAGCCGCCCGCCTGGAGCGCGGACGCCATGGTCCACACGGCCACGGCCAGCACGACGACGCCGGTGAGCGCGGCCAGCCGGCCCGACAGGGCCTGGCTGCCGCGCCGGAACAGGTAGCCGAGCAGCGCGAAGAGCGGTGACGTCCCGAGTACGAACCCGGCCATGACCGCCGCGCCCGCCACGGCCGAGCCGGACGTGATCGCCAGCAGCTCCATCGACAGCGTCACCCCGCACGGCACCAGCACGGTGGCGAAGCCGATCAGCGCGGGCGTGACGGCGGAGTCGGTCTTCGTACTGCGGCGCAGCAGACGGCCGAAGGACGCGGGCGGCCGGGGAACCAGCCGGCCCACCCCCCTGACCCCGAAGAGGTCCAGGGCGAAGAGCACCATCAGCAGTCCGGCGGCCAGCATCAGCACGGCCTGGGCGCGCGGGCCGGGCCGCACCGCACTGCCGAAGACGCCGAGCAGGACACCGAGCAGGGTGTGGGACAGCAACTTCCCGACGAGGAAGGCCCCGACCGGCGCCAGGGGCGCGGCCGGCTCGACGGCCGGCACGGCCTTCCGGGAGGACGTACGGGTGGAACCGCTCCGGGTGGAGCCGTTCCGGGCGGAACTCCGGGCGGAGGTGAGGCGGCGGGTCACCGCGCCGGCCAGCAGGCCCCCTTGGACGGCGGCGCACGAAGCACCACCGGCGAGCAGACCGGTGCTCGCACCGGTGATCAACAAGGCTACGGACGACGGCATGCGTCGTTGCTCCAGTTCTGCGACGACGGCACGCACACACGGGAATCCGGGCGCGCCGAGGCGGACATGGGGAACGCGGCGTCCCGTGAGGGCCCTGGCGGGGATGCCTCACGAGCGGCGGTCCGTCACGTCCGTGACACGCACAACCGGTGGAGATCAGGAGGATCCGCCGTCCCGGGCGGGGCGTTGGGCTCCGCGTCCGGGGGCGCGGGAGCGGCCCGGTCCGTCACGAGCAGCGCGAGGAGCGGAGCAGGACCCGCCGGGCCTCCCTGGGCGAGGACGGCCCGCGCCGTCGCGCAATGCTCCGTGGGCGTCGGGCAGTCGGTGCTGTGACCCGCCGTTCCCACGGCGGCCGCGTCCTCGACGGCCGTACCCACAGCGGCCGGTTCCACAGCGCCCGTTCCCCTGGCGGCCGGCCCGGCGGAGTGTCCTCCGGCGGCGGTCACACCCATGTCCATGTCCATGCCCATGTCCATCGACCCCGGCATGGCCATCGCCCTCGCCATCGCGGGACGGGCCAGCCCCGTCAGGCAGAGCAGGAGCGCGCACACCAGAAGCGCCCCGGACCACGTCCGGAGCGGCGGCGGGAGGCGTCGCGACATGCGCGACATGCTAGGACACGGCCCACGGCTCGCACGCCCCGGCCCTCCGCCGACGAGCGGAGGGCCGGGAACCGCGGGGTCGACGGCCGCGCCGGGTCACCCCGCGGGCAGGGCTACCAGGAGGATTTGGTGACTCCGGGCAGGAAGCCGGCGTGGGCCTGTTCGCGCATCCGGACGCGGGAGAGTCCGAACTTCCGGAGGTGTCCGCGGGGGCGACCGTCCACGGCGTCCCGGTTGCGCACCCGGGTCGCGCTGGCGTCGCGGGGCTGCTTGCGCAGCTCCGCCAGAGCGGTGGCTCGCTCGGCCTCCGTCGAGGACGGGCGCCGCACGAGGTCCTTCAGCTCGGCCCGCCGGGCGGCGTACCGCTCGACGACCGCCTTGCGCCTCTCGTTCCGCGCGATCTTGCTCTTCTTCGCCATCAGACCTTCACCCCCCGGGCCCTGATCCGGGCCACGGCCGCCTCGACGCCGATCACGTCGACGGTCTTGATCGCCTTCGCGCTCAGGGTCAGGCGTACGAAGCGGCCCTCGCCGGCCAGCCAGTAGCGCTTGCGCTGGATGTTGGGGTCGAAGCGGCGGGAGGTGCGCCGGTGCGAGTGGGAGATGTTGTTGCCGAACCCCGGCTGGGCTCCGGTCAGCTGACAGTGGGCGGACATGGCGTGCCACCAGCCCCTCTCTGGACGGAATCAGTTATTGGAAATGATTTCCATTCCCGTATAGTAGCGGCATGGCACGCAACGAAGTACGCCCGATCGTCAAGCTCCGCTCCACGGCCGGCACCGGCCACACCTACGTCACCCGCAAGAACCGCCGGAACGACCCGGACCGGCTGGTGCTGCGCAAGTTCGACCCGGTGGTCCGCCGGCACGTGGACTTCCGCGAAGAACGCTGACCCGCCCGCCGCCCGCCCCTGCCCGAAGGACACCGACATGAAGCCCGGAATCCACCCCGCCTACGGCCCCGTCGTCTTCCGCGACAAGGCCGCCGACTTCGCCTTCCTCACCCGCTCCACGGCCGCCGGCGAACAGCACGCCAGGACGATCGAATGGGAGGACGGCAACACCTACCCCGTCATCGACGTCGAGATCTCCTCGGCGAGCCACCCCTTCTACACGGGCACGGCCCGGGTCCTGGACACCGCCGGCCGCGTCGAACGCTTCGAGCGCCGCTACGGGAGCACGGCATGACCCTGCCCGTCGTCATCGTGGGCGGGCTCCACTCCGAGGCCCGCAAGGAGGTGGTCGAACAGCTGCTGCGCACCGTGCCGGACAGCGTCGCGGTCCACCACGACCTGGCCACGGCAGCCGCGGGCACGGTCCTGCGCCTGGTGCGCGACGCTTCCGGCGAGCTGTCCCGCGGCGAGGCCCCGCTGGTCAACGACTGCGCCTGCTGCGCGCTGCGCGAGGACCTCGTGCCCGAGCTGGAGCGGCTGGCCCACGGCGGCACGACCCGGCTGGCCGTGGTCGAGCTCTGGGACTCGGTCGAGCCCCGGGCGATGGCCGAGGTCGTGGTCGCGCACGGCGCCGGCGCGCTCGAGCTCACCGGGGTGATCACCGCGGTCGACCCGGCCCTCGTCCTGCCCTACCTCGTCAACGGCGACGACCTGGCGGACGTGGGTCTCGCCGCGGCCGCGACGGACCGGCGGACCGTCGGGGACACCTGGGCGCGGCAGTTGGAGTACGCGCCCGTACTCGCCCTCGTCGACAGCGCGGATGCGGACGACGAGGACCACGCCCTGCTCGCCCAGCTCCATCCGACCGCCCGCCGGGTGCCGGCCGGATCCCTGGAGCTGGCCCGGGCCGCCCTCGCCGGCTTCGACGTGGAGGCGGCGGCCGCCGCGCAGCACCCCGCTTGCGCGTTGCTGCCGCAGGAGGCGGAGGAAGCGGGGGTCACCACCTTCGTCTGGCGCCGCCACCGCCCGTTCCATCCCGAAAGGCTCTACGAGGCCCTGGAAGACCTCTGCTGCGTCGCCGCCCGCAGCCGCGGCCGGTTCTGGCTCGCCGACCGGCCCGACACCCTGCTGGCCTGGGACGCCGCGGGCGGTGCCCTGTGCGTGGAGAACGCCGGACCCTGGCTGGCCTCCCTCCCGGACGCCGCCTGGGAGTTGGTCCCGCCGGTGCGCAGGGCGGCCGCCGCCCTCGACTGGCACCCCGAGCACGGCGACTGCTGCCAGCACCTGGTCTTCACCTCACCCGCCCTCGACCGTCAGGGCCTGGCACGGCTCCTCGAGTCCTGCCTGCTCACCGACGCCGAGTACGCGGCGGGGCGGGAGGCGTGGAAGACGCTTCCCGCCGCCTTCGACACCCTCCTCGACCCCGTTTCCTGACCGACCCGCAAGGAATCCTCATGGCCCGTCGCCAAGTCCCCCACAAGCCGCTGAAGTCCCGCCCCAATCCGCTGGACGCGGCGAAGATCACCTACATCGACTACAAGGACACCGATCTGCTGCGGAAGTTCGTCTCCGACCGCGGGAAGATCCGCGGCCGCCGGGTCACCCGCGTCACGGCCCAGCAGCAGCGCCGCCTCGCCCGAGCGATCAAGAACGCCCGGGAGATGGCCCTGCTGCCCTACGGC
>NZ_JBSGXB010000251.1:0-11556 GCF_053609185.1 Streptomyces sp. NPDC054956
TATCAACCCCAAACGCGGAAAACCGCGCCCCCAGGATTCCGGGGGGGTGGGTTTTTGTTATAACCACCCGGGGGTTCCGGGGGGGGGGGTGGGGTGGAGGCCTCAGCGGGCCTCCACCCCGTCGAACCGGATGGGGCGATCAGAAGATGCTGCTGCCTCCGGCGCCACCGCCGCCGCCCAGGCCACCGAAGAGGCCGCCGAAGCCGCCCTTCCCACCCTTGCCGCCGTTGCCGCCCTGGAGGATGCCGTTGCCGCCCTTGCCACCCTTGCCGCCGTTTCCGCCGATCAGGGTGCCGTCACCGCCGCCACCGCCGTTGCCGGCGTTGCCGCCGAAGATGCCGGTGCCGCCGTCGCCGCCCTTACCGCCGTTTCCGCCGACCACGCCTTCGCCGCCGCCGCCGCCACCGCCGCCGCCACCGCCGGAGAGGATGCCGTTGCCACCCTTGCCGCCGTTGCCGCCGTTGCCGCCGACGCCCGTGACGCTGCCGCCACCGGAGCCGCCGGAGCCGCCGCCGCCGCCGACGAGGCCGCCGCCACCTTCACCGCCGTCGCCTCCGGCTCCACCGCCGGCCGGGAAGGCCGTAGCCACGTGGGCGGGGGCCGGAGCCGCCGTCGCCATCGAGGCCGGAAGCAGGATTCCCCCTCCGACCATGGCCGCCGAGGCAACCAGGGTCGCCAGGCGGAAACCGCGGCGGGTGGGGCGAACGACGTTGTTGGTGCGAGTCTTGAGGTTCATGACTTTCTCCTACCGTTTTCAGCGGAATATTTGAGTGCCCGGAAATTCGGGACGATGCGGTTCTTCCGGAGTGAGGAGGAATTCCCTGGAGGGGCTTTCGTTCCCTTTCCTGTCCCGCTCCACAAGTAAGCCCCGGGGGGCACACCCCGGTCACGTTCCGGACATTCGGGACTTGACGGACCCTGAACGGGCAGGTAAAAGGACGGCACGGCAAAGCCCGCCGCGGCGCGGGAGACGCCGGGCGGGCCAGGGTGTGACGAGCGGCGGAGCCGGCTCGGGCGGTTCAGCCGTGCAGGAGGCTCGCCCAGTCGAGCGGGACGCGGCCGGACGGACCCGGGACCGGCTGGTCGGCCGGGTGGCCGCCCGGCGGCGTCAGCACGGGTCCGGCCTCGTACAGCGCGTCGCCGGCGTAGTCCCAGAACCACTCCTCCCCCGGTTCGAAGCTCTGCACCAGGGGATGGCCGGTGGCGTTCCAGTGGGCGGTGGCGTGCTGGGCGGGAGAGGAGTCGCAGCAGCCGATGTGGCCGCACTGGGCGCATCGCCGCAGGTGGAACCACCAGCCGCCCGACGCGTCGCACTCGACGCAGCCGGTGCCGCTCGGCGGGACGCTCGGGTCGATTCCCTCTATGGCGCTCATACGGGCTCCTCCGTGTCCGGAACGGTCAGCGGCAGCAGCACCTGGAAGCGGGTGTCGCCGGGCACGGACTCGACCTGGAGGCTGCCGTGGTGCTTGCTGACCACGATCCGCCAGGAGATGTCCAGGCCGAGCCCGGTGCCCTCGCCGACCGGTTTGGTGGTGAAGAAGGGGTCGAAGATGCGGCTGCGGATGTCAGCCGGGATGCCGGGCCCGGTGTCCCGGAACTCCACGAGCAGCCGGTCCCCCTCCCGTGCCGTGCGGACGGTCAGCGTGCCGTCACCGCCCGTGCTCCCGATGGCGAAGACGGCGTTGTCGATGAGGTTGGTCCACACCTGGTTGAGCTCCGCCGGGTACGCGGGCACGTCCGGCACGGAGCGGTCGTACTCCTTGACCACCCGGACCCTGCGGCCGATCTTTCCGGAGAGCATCAGCAGGGTGCTGTCGAGGAGCTCGTGGACGTCGACCACCCGGTACGGGGCCCGGTCGAGCTGCGAGTACTGCTTGGCGGCGTCCACGAGGTGGGAGATGCGGTTGGTGGAATCGTCGATCTCGTCCATCAACAGCTCGGTCTCGACGGTGTAGTTGAGCCAGCCGATGGCCCCCGGCAGGATGTCCTCGTCCACGGTCGCCGCGACCTGGTCGAGCCAGTCCGTGTCCAGTCCGGCCTGGACGAAGGTCGGTGCGATCCGCCAGCCCTCCGGGATGCCGTGGTCATCGAGCCAGTCGGCGAGCTCGTCCTCCCGGTCGGACGCCTCCAGGGGGCTCAGCGCCGTCGCCTTGGCGACGCGTTCGACGGTGCGCTCCTGGATCTCGATGAGGTCGGCGATCGCCTCGCGCGAGTAGTTGCCCTGCGAGATGTGCGCCAGCTTGTGCCGCATCTTGCCGACGCGTTCGCGCAGCGTCGCGGTGGCCCGGACGGCCGCCGCGGCCGGGTTGTTCAGCTCGTGGGTGAGCCCGGCGGACAACGACCCGAGGGCGAGGAGCCGTTCGCGCTGTCCGATGACCTGCTGGCTGCTCCGCGAGCCGAAGAAGAGGCCCTCCAGCAGGTGCGCGGCCATCGGGAACCACTCCCGCATGATGTCCGCGAAGGATTCCGCGGGCAGGACGAAGAACCGGGTCCGCTCGGTCACCCGCATCGAGTTGTTGTACGTCTGCGGCACCCGGTCGCCCAGGTAGGCCTGCATGGCCCCGGAGTACACCCCGCGCTGCGAGGTCCGGGCCACCTCCACGTCGTCGGCACCGACCCGGCGCGACAGGACGACGGTGCCCTCGATCATCACGTAGAAGCAGGTCGCCGGGGCGCCCTCGGTGTAGACGGGACCGGCTTCGAAGCGCTCCACCCGCCCCTCGGCACACAGTCGCCCGAGCTGCTCCGCGGTGAGCTTCTCGAAGAGGAACAGGGAGCCGATCTCCTGCGGGCTGCAGGGCATGACCTGCCCGCTCACGACTGCTCCAGGTACCGGTGGACGAGCATCACGGCCATGGCTCCCTCTCCGACGGCGGAGGCGACGCGCTTCGCCGACTGGGCGCGCGCGTCGCCGGCCACGAACACGCCGGGAACGTTGGTCTCCAGGTGGTAGGGCGGCCGGTCCAGCTCCCACTCGGCCGGCGGCCGCCCGTCGGGGGTGAGGTCCGGCCCGGCCAGGATGAAGCCGTGCTCGTCGCGCAGGACCGTACCGTCCAGCCAGTCGGTCAGCGGGGCCGCGCCGATGAAGACGAACATCCACTGGGTGTCGACGAGTTCGGTCGCGCCGGTGTCCACGTCGCGCAGCGTGAGCTGCTCGAGGTGGCCCTCGCCGTGCGCCTCCTCGACGACGGTACGGGTCCGCACCGTGATGTTCGGCGCCTCCTCGATCTGCTGGATCAGGTAGTACGACATCGACGCCGTCAGGGACTCCCCGCGCACCACCAGCGTCACCGACTTCGCGCCGCGCGCCAGGTACATGGCCGCCTGCCCGGCGGAGTTCGCGCCGCCGACGATGTACACGTCCTGCTCCAGGCAGGAGGAGGCCTCGGTGAGCGAGGAGCCGTAGTACACGCCGCGGCCGGTCAGGTCGTCGCAGCCCGGCGCGCGCAGCTGCCGGTACGAGACCCCGGTGGCCAGGATGACGCTGTGCGCGGCGACCGCCGAGCCGTCGGAGAAGCGGACGACGCGCGCCGCTCCGTTGACCTCCAGGCCCGTGACCTCGCGCGCGGTGAGGATCTCGGCTCCGAACCGGCCGGCCTGGCGGCGGGCGCGTTCGGTGAGCTGCGCACCCGACACGCCGTCCGGGAATCCGAGGTAGTTCTCGATGCGGGAGCTCTGCCCGGCCTGTCCGCCGGTCGCCGACCGCTCGACCAGTACGGTTCGCAGGCCCTCGGAGGCCCCGTACAGGGCCGCGCCGAGCCCGGCGGGGCCGCCGCCGATGACGACGAGATCGTAGAAGTCGGCGGTCGGTGTCGTGGCGAGCCCCACGTGGGCGGCCAGCTCGGGGGCGTCGGGCTCGATCAGCACGGTTCCCCCGGGGGCGATCACCACGGGCAGCCGGTGTCCGTCGGCTCCGGCCGCCCGCAGCAGTCGCTGCCCCTCCGGCTCGTCGCAGGAGTACCAGCGGTACGGGACCTGGTTGCGGGCCAGGAACTCCCGGACGCTCGACGAGCGTGCCGACCAGCGGTGCCCGACGACCTTGGTGGCGGGTACGGGCCGGTGGTCGCTGGTGCGCCAGGCGGCGAGGAGGTCGTCCAGGACCGGGTAGAGCTTCTCCTCCGGCGGGTCCCACGGCTTGAGCAGGTAATGGTCGAGGTCGACGACGTTGATCGCGTCGATCGCCGCGTTGGTGTCGGCGTACGCGGTCAGCAGCACGCGCCGTGCGCCCGGGTACACGCTCAGGGCCTGTTCGAGGAACTCGATGCCGTTCATCTGCGGCATGCGGTAGTCGGCGAGGATCACGGCCACCAGGTCGCCCCGCAGCTTCAGCTCGCGCAGCGCCTCCAGCGCGGATTCCCCGGACTCGGCGCGCACGATCCGGTACCCGGAGCCGTAGCGGCGCCGCAGGTCACGGGCGATGGCACGGGACACTCCCGGGTCGTCGTCCACGGTGAGGATGACGATCCGCGCTGTGTCGGCTGCCTCTGCCATGCGTCTCCCGCCCCGAGCGGCCCGGAATGGCGGCGCGGCGAGCCGCCCGCGCCCCGGTTCCCGCCCATCGTATGTTCGATCGCCCGGGTCCGCTCCGGGACCCCTGCCCGCCGTGGGCCGCGCACAGGGGGTGCGGATCGGGCCGCTCAGCGGGGGCGCATGTGGCCGGGGGTGCTCGTGGGGCGGATGATCAGTCGGGTGGGCGCCTTCTTCAGCGGCTCCGGCAGCCGCAGGCCGGTTCCTCCGGGCGTGAGCGAGCCGAGGACGCTCGCGTGCCGGGCGCCGGTGCAGGAGGGGACGGTCGCGGGCAGACCGTGAGCGGTGAGCCAGCCCAGGACGGCGAAGGCGTACGCCTCCTTCGTGCCGGACGGCAGTCCCAGCTCGTCCGAGGTCCGCAGCGGTACGCCGCCTCCGCCCGGCCCCTCCCCCGCGCCCGCCTCCAGTTCTTCCCGCAGCCACCGCATCAGCACCGGGTTGCGGGTTCCGCCGCCCGACGCGATCACCTCCGTGGCCCCGAAGGGCCGTACGGCGTCGGCGACGGTGCGGGCCGTGAGCCGGGTCAGGGTGGCGACGACGTCCTCGGCGGGAAGCGGCCGGACCGTGTCCAGCGCCGCGCGCAGATAGGGCAGGTGGAAGAGCTCCTTGCCCGTGGTCTTGGGTGCGGGCAGGGCGTAGTACGGCTCGTCGAGCAGCCGTCGCAGCAGGCTCGGGCACACGCTCCCGCGGGCCGCGAGCGCGCCGTCCACGTCCATGGAGCCGGCCGCGTCCGAGGCCCCGCGCCCGCGCCCCGCCAGCTCCCGTACGGCCGCGTCGATCAGTGCGTTGGCGGGCCCGGTGTCGAAGGCCAGCGGTTCGCCGCCCGCGCCGTCCGGGACCACCGTCACGTTCGCGATGCCGCCCAGGTTGAGCGCCACGGGAACTCCCGGGCGCCCCCGCAGCCACATGACGTCGACGACGCTCACCAGGGGCGCGCCCTGTCCCCCGGCGGCCACGTCCCGCGTGCGGAAGCCGGAGACGACGGGGCGGCCGGTGGCCTCGGCGATCCAGGCCGGCTCGCCGATCTGGAGCGTGCCGCGCACCCGGCCGGCCTCGGCCCAGTGGTAGACGGTCTGCCCGTGCGAGGCGATCAAATCGGCGCGCCCTTCGCACAGTTCGAGATCGGCCCGCAGCGCCGCCGCGGCGAAGGCCCGCCCGATGCGCGTGTCGAGCCGGCACACCGCGGCCAGATCAGTAGCCGCGGGCGGCAGCGCCCCGGCCAGATCCGCCCGCAGATCGTCGTCGTACGCCGTGCCGATCATGCCCAGCGGCGTGAGCACCAGCGTGTCCCCGTCGAGGGCGAGGTCGGCCGCGGCCGCGTCGATGGCGTCGTACGACGTGCCCGACATCAGCCCGATCACCCTCAGGGCGCTCTCCCCCGGGGCGCTCACCTCAGGGCTCGCAGATGGTCGTCGCCCCGCAGGGTCAGCAGCGCGACGCCGCTGACCGCGCAGGCGGCCGCGGCGTAGTAGGCGGGAACGTCCGCGTCCCCGGTCCACCCGACGGCCTTGGTGATGATCAGCCCCGCGCATCCCGAGAACACGGCGTTGGACAGCGCGTACGCCAGCCCGAGCCCCGTGTAGCGGACCGTGGTCGGGAACATCTCGGCCAGCATCGCGGGCCCGGGTCCCGCCATCAGTCCGACGGCGGCCCCCGCGCAGAAGAGCGCCGCCCCCTTCGCGTACACCGGCGCGCCGGTGTCCTGTACGAGGTTCAGCAGCGGCAGCGCGAGCACGGCGACCAGCAGCGCTCCGGCCAGCATCACCGTCCGCCGCCCGATCCGGTCGCTGACGATGCCGGCGGGCAGGATCGAGGCCGCGAACCCGAGGTTGGCCAGGACCGTGGCGAGCAGCGCCTGCTGGAACGTGGCGTCGAGCGTGCTCTGGAGGTACGACGGCAGGACCACCAGGAAGGTGTAGCCGGCCGCCGACCAGCCCATCACCCGCCCGGCGCCCAGCGCGACGGCCCTGACGGTCTCGCCCGCGGGCGGTCTCCGTACGGGTTCGCCCCGCTCGCCGGCGGCCGACGCGAAGGCGGGGGTTTCGTCCAGGCGCAGGCGCAGCCACAGCGCGACCAGCCCGAGCGGCAGTGTCAGCAGGAAGGGCAACCGCCAGCCCCATGCGTTCAGCTGCGCAGCGGTCAGTACGGTCGCCAGGAGCGCGGCCGCGCCGGCGCCCGCGAGCAGGCCGAGCGAGACCGTGAACGACTGCCACGCCCCGTACCGGCCCCGACGGCCCGGCGGCGCGAACTCGGTCATGACCGACACCGCTCCGCCGAACTCCCCGCCCGCCGACAGCCCTTGCACGATCCGCAGCAGCGTCAGCAGGCAGGGCGCGGCCGCGCCGATGGACCCGTACGTCGGCAGCGTGCCGATGAGCGTCGTGGCGCCGGTCATCAGACAGATGACCAGGACGAGCGTCGGCCGCCGTCCGATCCGGTCCCCGAGCCGCCCGAACACCGCCGCCCCGACGGGCCGGAAGAAGAACGCGAGGGCGAACGACGCGTACGTCTTGACGAGCCCCTCGACGGCGCCGCCGCCCTCGGGGGTGAAGAAGTGCGCCGCGATGACGGTGGCGAAGTAGCCGTAGACACCGAACTCGTACCACTCGATGAAGTTGCCGACGGAGCCCGCCACCAGCGCCCGGCGGGAGCCGCCCGGCCGGGCCTTCAGGGACGGCCGGGCCGGACCGGGGGCGGGTGAGAGCATGGAGCAAGCGTGCTGACCGGGAAGCCGCTCCACAAGTTCCGTCGGCCATCTGCCGTACGCCGCGGTGCGTACGCCTGTTGATCCCCGCCGATCCCCGCTGATCCCCGCTGATCCCCGCTGATCGCCGTTGATCGCCTCCGCAGCGGAAATTCCCTACCGCCGCCGACGCGACGGGCGCAGACTCGTCGCATGAGCGACATGGAGAGCTTTCGGGCAGCGGTGACCGCGTGGGCGGCCGGTGGACCCGGCGATACCGCGCGCGAGCTCGCCGAGCGGCTGCCCGTCCGGACCGTCGTCCTGCTCGAAGGGCCGAGCGATGCAGCCGCGGTCGGCGCGCTGGCGGAGAGCCGTGGCCGGAACCTCGCGGCCGAAGGGATCTGCGTCCTGCCGATGGGCGGCGCGATGAGCGTCGGACGCTTCACCCGCCTCCTGGGCCGACCCGGCCTGGGCCTTCGCCTCACGGGACTGTGCGACGAGGCGGAGTTCGGCTACTACTCCCGCGCCTGGGAGGCGGCCAGGGCCGCGCACCAGGACTTCTTCGTCTGCGCGGCGGATCTGGAGGAGGAGCTCATCCACGCACTGGGCGTGACGAAGGTGACGGAGCTCGTCCGGGCGGAGGGCGACTTCCGAGCCCTGCAGACTTTCCAGCGCCAGCCCGCGCAGCAGGGCCGCACCTCGCACCAGCAGTTGCGGCGCTTCCTCGGCACGAAGAAGGGCCGCAAGATCCACTACGGCCGCGTCCTCGTCGAGGCCCTCGACCCCGACCGCGTGCCGGCGCCGCTCGACGATCTGCTCACCAGCCTCTGATCCGCGGTCCGGGCGGGCCCCGCCGGGAGACTGCGCCCTTGCCGGACGCGGGCCACTCCAAAGAGCGGGATTGGCACGAACTCCCGTATCCGAACCGGCCTGCGGATCCTGCGGTCGCCGTACCCGGTAAGTATGATCAAGCCATGTCTGACACGACCGACACGACCGAGACCACGCCCGGCTGGCTGTCCACGGACGAGCTGGAGATGGCCAGGGCCCGGATGCCGATCCTCTACGTGACGGCCGTGCCCGTACGCGTGGACGACAGCGGCGAAGTCACCAGCATCGGGCTGCTGCTGCGCATCGGTCCGGACGGAACGGTCAGCCGGACCCTGGTGTCCGGCCGCGTCCTGCACCACGAGCGGGTCCGCGACGCGCTGCTGCGCCACTTGGAGAAGGACCTCGGCCCGGTGGCCCTGCCCCGCGTACCCGCCTCGCTCCAGCCGTTCACGGTCGCCGAGTACTTCCCCACGGCGGGCATAACCTCTTACCACGACCCGCGCCAGCACGCGGTGTCCCTCGCCTACATCGTCCCGGTGACCGGCGACTGCCGTCCCCGGCAGGACGCGCTGGACCTGGTCTGGTTCAGCCCGCAGGAGGCGGCCTCCGAAGCCGTCCAGAGCGAGATGCCGGGCGGCCACGGAGTCCTGCTGAAGCAGGCGCTCGCACACGCCGGGCACGTCTACTGAGCCAGGGCCCGCCCCTCGGATCTTGCGGGCCCGGCAAGATCCGAAAGGGACGGCCCGGGCGGGGCGCATCGCGCAGACTGGAGCGATGAGCATCGGGGCGGAGCACGGCGAGGGTGGCTGGGACGACGACGGGGCCCTCCGGGCCGCGTTGGGGCGGACCGCCGAGGAACTCGGGCTGGCTCTGCCCGAGTCGGACGAGAACTGGGGCCGCCTCGCGGAGTACATCGACGCGGCGGGCGGCCGGCGCGTGATGGTGTGCCCGCCCGGCGAGGACCGGCGGACCTTCCAGGTGAACCTCCAGGCCAACCGCACGCGCCTGGCCTGCGGGTGGACCGCGGACCTGGCCGAGGCCGTCAGGGCGACGGCGGCGTGGACGGACGGCGCGGGGCTCGAGGAGACCCGGGCGCGCGCCTCGTTCATCCGGTTCAGGCCCTGGGCCCTCGTCCACGAGCGTGAGCCTTTCGGCGCCGTCGAGTTGACGTGGCTGACCAAGCTCGACCGGGTCCACATGCTGCCGTCCGACCGGCACCCGCGTGCCCACGCGCTGCTGGCGGCGGCGTACGCCCAGCCGGTGCTGCGCCGGCTGATGCCGGTCAACAGCCATTTCAACCTCTGGTTCTCCACCCGCATCGAGGAGCCCTGGAAGACCCGGGTCGGGTACGTCATCCACCCCTACGACGAGGGTTTCTACGGGGTGTGGAACGCCGGCGAGGTGGTCGCGCGTACCGAGACGCCGGAGGAAGCCGTAGCCCTCACCGTGGCCGCCCTCCCGAAGGGGATCGGGCCGGCGAGCTGAGGTGGCCCGGCGGGCCGCAGGCGGCACGCGCGCATCGGTGTCGTGGCGGCCGGTCGTGGCGCTAGCGGGTGGCGAGCCGCTCCAGCAGGGCGGCGGTCCGGGCCAGCAACGCCCGCTCCTCGTCGTCGAGTTCGGCCTCGATGGCCTGTGCGAGCCAGCCTGCCCTGCGGCCGCGTTCCGCTTCGAGCGCGACCCGGCCCGCGTCCGACAGTTCGACCAGTGACTTGCGGCCGTCCGTGGGGTGCGCCCGGCGGGTGACCAGGTTCTGTTCCATGAGCAGCCCGACCGCCCGGGCCATCGACTGGGGGCGTACGCGCTGATCCGCGGCGAGGTCGCTGGTGGTCATGGCGCCGTCGCGGTCGAGCGCACCCAGCACGGCGGCCTGGCCCAGCGGGATGCGGTCCTCGTGTTTGACGCGTCGACTGAGCTTGCCCATCGCGGTGCGCAGTTCGGCGGCGATGGCGGCGGCTTCCGAGGTGGGCATAGGGCACTTTACCCCGTTGAGCAGCAAAGCTGTGCACCTGACCTGCACAGTTTTGCTGCGCAGCAATGCTGTACAGCAAAACTGAGCAGCATTGCTGTAGGGTTTTGGGTTGTCGGGCTCAGCGCCAGCGTTGTCGCAGCCGGGGCCACGGCACGTGACAACGGGGAGGAACACACATGTCCGCACAGGCAGTCGGGACCGTGAACGCCGGTATCGAGAACGTCACCGCCCGCCGGATCATCGACAGCCGGGGCAACCCCACGGTCGAGGTCGATGTCGTCCTGACGGACGGTTCGCTGGGGCGCGCGGCCGTCCCCTCCGGCGCCTCCACCGGCGCCCGGGAGGCCGTGGAACTGCGCGACGGGGACTCCGCGCGCTGGCACGGCAAGGGCGTCGACCGCGCGGTGGCCCATGTCAACGGGGAGATCGCGGCGTCCGTCCGCGGCCGCGACGCGGCGGACCAGGCCGGCCTCGACGCCGCGCTGGCCGCCCTCGACGGCACCGCCACGAAGTCCCGGCTCGGCGCCAACGCGATCCTCGGCGTCTCCCTCGCCGCCGCCAAGGCCGCTGCGGCGGCCCACCGCCAGCCCCTCTACCGCTACCTCGGCGGCGAAGGCGCCCACCTCCTGCCGCTGCCGATGATGAACATCGTCAACGGCGGCGCCCACGCCGACAATCCGCTGGACTTCCAGGAGTTCATGATCGCGCCCGTGGGCGCGGACACCTTCGCCGAGGCCGTCCGCATGGGCAGCGAGGTCTTCCACACCCTGCGCCGCGACCTGCTGGCCGCCGGGCACTCCACGGGCGTCGGCGACGAGGGCGGCTTCGCCCCGGCGCTGCGCACCGCCGAGGAAGCGCTGGACTTCGTGATGGCCGCCATCGAGCGCACCGGCTACCGCCCCGGCACGGACATCGGCCTGATCATGGACCCCGCGTCTTCGGAATTCTTCCGCGACGGGGTGTACGACTACGCGGGCGAGGGCGTGCGCCGGACCCCCTCCGAGAACGTCGACTACCTGGTCAAGCTCATAGACTCCTACCCGATCCTCTCCGTCGAGGACCCGATGGCGGAGAACGACTGGGACGGCTGGCGCGAGCTGACCGCCCGCGTCGGCGACCGCTGCCAGCTCACCGGCGACGACCTGTTCTGCACCAACGAGACGCTGCTGCGCGAGGGCATCCGCACGGGCGCCGGCAACTCGGTCCTGATCAAGGTGAACCAGATCGGCACCCTGACCGAGGCCCTGGCCACGGTGTCCACCGCCCACCGGGCCGGCTGGACGGCCGTGATGTCGCACCGCTCGGGCGAGACCGAGGACACCACCATCGCCGATCTGGCGGTGGCCACCGGCTGCGGCCAGATCAAGACCGGCTCGCTCTCCCGCTCCGACCGCACGGCGAAGTACAACCAGCTGATCCGCATCGAGGAGGAGCTGGGCGACAAGGCGCGCTACGCGGGCCGCTCCGCACTGCGCCGGGCGTAGGCGTCGGGCAGAAGTGAGGGCGGACCCCCCGATCGCGATCGGGGGGTCCGCCCTCACTTCTG
>NZ_JBSGXB010000252.1:0-11538 GCF_053609185.1 Streptomyces sp. NPDC054956
CGGGCCCCCCCGGGGCTCCGCCCCACCCCCCGCCCCTCTGACGCCGGGGGGGCTGCATACATCCAGCCCCGCCGGGGTGTGAGGCGATCCTTTCGGGTCCGGGCCTCCGCCCGTCACGCCGCCGGTGCCGCCCCGCGCTGCCCGAGCATGTCGGCGATCAGGGCGAGCTCCGACTGCTGCGCCGCCACCATGCCCTGGGCGAGCGCCCGCTCGGCCGGGGTCTGGCACGTGGCGGCGCACCCCTGGGCCATCGCGACGCCGCCCTTGTGGTGCTCGGTCATCAGCCGGAGGTAGAGCACCTCGGCGTCCCGGCCCTCCGCGGAGGAGAGCGCGGCCAGCTCCTCCTTGGTGGCCATGCCGGGCATCAGGGCGCCGGGCTTGGTGACGGCCCCGCCCATCGCGTGCCCGTCCATGCCGTGCCCGTCCGCGGCGTGGTCGTCCCCGGCGTGCCCGCCGGCGGCGTGGTCGCCGCTGCCCATCCAGGACATCGGCGGCTCGTCGGCCACCACCTTCGGCAGCCCCCACAGGTCCAGCCAGCCCAGCAGCATGCCGCGCTGGTTGGCCTGCGTGTTGGCGATGTCGTAGGCGAGGCCGCGCACCGGCTCGTCCTTCGTGCGGTCGCGCACGATGAAGGACATCTCCACCGCCTGCTGGTGGTGGACGGCCATGTCCCGGGCGAACCCCGCGTCGGCGGAGTAGAGCCCCGGGGCCCGGGGGGACGTGGCGGAATCGGCCCCGCCCGCGGTGGCGACCGTGGCCCCCACCGCGAACAGCAGGGCCAGGCCGACGGCGGTGCCGGCGGCCCAGTACGTCCGGGACGGGCGGGTCACTTGTCGGCCAGCCCGTTCGTGCAGGCCGCGCCGGGCTCGGGAGTCTGCGGGCCCTGCACGTACTTGGTGAAGAACTGGGCCACCCGGGGGTCGTCCGCCTTGTCCACGGTCAGCTGCTTGCCCCACGCGCTGAGCATGATGGTGCCGGCCTGCTCCTTGTCCGGGCTCATCAGCGTGTACGGGGTCTTGGCGACCGTGCCGGCGAGCTTCTCCACGTCGGCCTTGTCGGCCTTCTCGTTGTACGTCACCCACACGGCGCCGTGCTCCAGCGAGTGGACCGCGTTGACCTCGGGCAGCGGGTTCTTGTAGACGTCGCCGTTGCAGTTCATCCAGCGGGGGCTGTGGTCGCCGCCGACCGGCGGGTTCATCTCGTACTTCACCGGGGTGTCCACGTGCTTGCGGCCCAGCTTCGCCGCGTCCCAGCTCTGCTCGCCGTCGACGGGCGCCTTGGCGGCGGCGACCTCCGCGTCCTTCTTGTTCTGCTGGTCGATCATCACCCACGCGCCGAAACCGATCAGTCCGGTGACGATGGCCGCCGAAGCGGTGATCGCGATGGCCTTGTTGCGCCGGTCGCGCATCTGGTCGGCGCGGCGCATCTCGGCTATGCGCGCCTGACGGGAGTGGTTGTCGGAGTTCCTGGTGGCCATGGCCCTGAATCCTTCTGCTGAGGGGGGTGGAGGAAATACACGTGCGTCCGGAGCCGGATCCGTCAGGTCCGCAACACCTGGAGGGCGTACAGGTCGGGGCCGCGGGCGAGCGCCCGGGGCAGCCGGGCCGCCCCCGCGCGGGCGGGGAGCCGGGCGGGCCCGGCCGATCCGGAGTCCACCAGCAGGGCGGCGGACGGCGGCACGGGCAGCACCCCGGGGGTCACGTGCGAGAGCGCGGAGCAGCCGGGCAGGTCGTGCGGCGCCTCGCAGACCACGTGCGCCGCGCCGGGGGCGTGGGCGGCCGGGTGGCCGACGGCCTGGCCGTCCACTTGCCCGGCGGCGGGCCGCGCGCACAGGAACACCGCGGCGGCCAGCACCCCGAAGGCCATCAGGAGGAGGGCGCGCCGGTGGAGCGGACGTCCCCGACGTCCCCGCCACGTGTGCTTCCCACCCCCCATGGGCGCCGATGGTAATGCTCATGACGGGCCCAAGGTCAGTGCGGGGGTGCCGTCGGCTTTCCGGGGTGCGTAATCTGGCGGAAACCACCGCTGGCGATACTGGGCCGGCCCGACTGTGCCCCCGCCCCGCCGGGCAGTGGTGCACAGGCCGCCTGAACTGCGAGGATGAAGGTATGGACAAGCAGCAGGAATTCGTCCTCCGGACGCTCGAGGAGCGCGACATCCGCTTCGTGCGCCTGTGGTTCACCGACGTACTGGGCTTCCTCAAGTCCGTCGCGGTCGCGCCGGCGGAGCTGGAACAGGCCTTTGACGAGGGCATCGGATTCGACGGCTCGGCGATCGAGGGGTTCGCGCGCGTCTACGAATCGGACATGATCGCCAAGCCGGACCCGAGCACGTTCCAGATACTGCCGTGGCGCGCGGAGGCCCCCGGCACCGCCCGGATGTTCTGCGACATCCTGATGCCCGACGGCTCGCCGTCGTACGCGGACCCCCGGTACGTCCTCAAGCGCATCCTGAACAAGACCTCGGACCTGGGCTTCACCTTCTACACCCACCCCGAGATCGAGTTCTTCCTGCTGAAGGACAAGCCGCTGGACGGGACCCGCCCGGTCCCGGCGGACAACTCCGGCTATTTCGACCACACTCCGCAGAACGTCGGCATGGACTTCCGCCGGCAGGCCATCACGATGCTCGAATCCATGGGCATCTCGGTCGAGTTCAGCCACCACGAGGGCGCCCCGGGCCAGCAGGAGATCGACCTGCGCTACGCCGACGCCCTCTCCACGGCCGACAACATCATGACCTTCCGCCTGGTCATGAAGCAGGTGGCCCTCGAACAGGGCGTCCAGGCCACCTTCATGCCGAAGCCGTTCTCGGAGTACCCGGGCTCGGGCATGCACACCCACCTCTCCCTCTTCGAGGGCGACCGCAACGCCTTCTACGAGTCGGGCGCCGAGTACCAGCTCTCGAAGGTCGGCCGCTCCTTCATCGCGGGCCTCCTCCGCCATGCCGCGGAAACGGCGGCGGTCACCAACCAGTGGGTGAACTCCTACAAGCGCATCTGGGGCGGCTCCTCGCGCACCGCCGGCTCCGGCGGCGAGGCCCCCTCGTACATCTGCTGGGGCCACAACAACCGCTCGGCCCTGATCCGCGTCCCGATGTACAAGCCCGGCAAGACGGGCTCCTCGCGCGTCGAGGTCCGCTCGATCGACTCGGGCGCCAACCCGTACCTCACGTACGCCGTCCTGCTGGCCGCAGGCCTGAAGGGCATCGAGGAGGGCTACGAACTCCCGGCGGGCGCCGACGACGACGTCTGGGCCCTCTCCGACGCCGAACGCCGCGCGATGGGCATCGAACCCCTCCCGCAGAACCTCGGCGAGGCCATCTCCCTGATGGAGAAGAGCGAACTGGTCGCCGAAACCCTCGGCGAGCACGTCTTCGACTTCTTCCTGCGCAACAAGAAGCAGGAGTGGGAGGAGTACCGGAGCGAGGTCACGGCCTTCGAACTCCGCAAGATGATGCCGGTGCTGTAACACCGGCTCAGCCCCTCCTCGCACGCGCTCCACCCCTCCGGGCCGACGGTCGACGACCGCCGGCCCGGAGTCCGTTCGGCCCGCGGCCGGCCTAGGCCCGGGGGATCGCGCGGTGCCAGACCAGGCGGGTGGGGTTGGGGACCGTGGTGGTGACGTGGAGTTCGGCGTCCAGGCCCAGGACCGCCGTCGTCGTGGCGCCGCCCGGTTCCTGGGTGCCCGCCGGGGCGCCCACGAAGAGCATCTGGGACTCCGTCCACGCGGGCGGGCCGCCGAGGCCCGTCGTGCTGATGGTGCCCGAGTCGGCGCGGCCCGACAGCATGCGACCCGCGACGCCCACCGCGCCGTAGCCGGCCCGGCCGCCGGCCTCCGCGATGCTGGAGACGGCCGGCTTCGAGGCGCCCTCGCCCGCCGTGACCAGGGCGGTGCGCACGACGCCGGAGTCGGGGCGCCGGAAGTACAGGCGTACGCCCGCCGCCTCCGGGGTCGCGGTGAGGGGCACGGTGGTGGCCGGGAGGCCGGTCGGGAAGGGCCCGGCCAGCGGGGCGCCCGGGGTGGGCTGGATCCAGGCGAGCACGGACTGGGTGGTGGTCACGTAGACGTGGCGCCGCCCGGCCGCGTCGGTGGCCGTCACCGGGTCGCTCTGCAGGTCGCCGCCGCCCAGCTGCTGCCAGCCGCCGAAGCCGCCCGAGGGCTGCTGGATCCGGGCGAGCAGGGTGCGGCGGGCGTTGCGGACGTAGACGGTCAGGCGGCCGTCCTGGTCGACGGCCCCCGAGGGAGCGCTGATCGCGGAGGTGCTGTCCTCGTCGTCGAGCTCGGGGGTGCCGAGCGAGACCCACTCCCCGAACGGTCCGCCGGGCGCGGACTGGGCGGAGTAGACGATCTCGCGCCGGTAGTCCTGCGGCCGCTCGCCGAAGAGGGTGCGGGTGGCGAGGACGGCGACGCGCCCGTCGGGGAAGCGGGCGGTGGTCGCGCCCGGGTCCACACCGGTGCCGGGCAGCAGGGCCGGACCCTGCCAGACGGCCGCGGGGCCGGTGCCCGGGCCGCGGGTCCAGACGGCCATCTGGCCGTCGAGGGCGGCGAAGGCGTACAGCCGGCCGGGCGTGCCCTGCACCAGCCAGGAGGCGTTGTCGGCGCGTGCGTAGCGCAGCGACTGGGCCCAGTTGTGGCCGGTCGGGCTGCCCGCCACCTTGCGGTCGCCGCAACCGTAGGGGGAGCCGCAGTAGTTCTGCTTGTCGTGCCACGCGTACGTCCGCAGGAAGCCGGTCTTCGCCTCGGCCGTCTGCGGGTCCAGCGTGTGCGGCAGGGTGCCGTTGTGGTACCCGAGGTAGCTCTGGACGGTGAAGTGGGGACGCTGCCCGACCGGGACGCGCGCGGCGTACGAGGCCGCCGCGGCCTGCGCGAACCGGGCCCCGTACATGTGGTCCTGGTGGTCGGTGTACCGGCCGGAGTCGAAGTAGCGCCCCGGTGTCGGGTCCTGCATCCGTATCGTCGTCGGCTTGTACCGCTCCAGCACCCCGGCTATCGCCGCTATCAGCTGGTCCTTGCTGTACGCGTACGACTGCTTGACCGGGGTGCCCGCGGCGAACTGGGGCCCCAGCGCCGGTATCCGGCCGTTCCACAGGCCGCGCAGGCTCTCGGGCGTGTCCGAGACGGTGGCGCGGGCCTCGCGCATCTGCAGCCAGACCAGGTTGATGTGCGGCTTCGCCACGAGGACGTCGAGCTCGGCCTGCCCGCCGCCCGCGGTGGGTATGACCGTACGCTTCCACGCGCTGGTGCGGTCGCCGGTGGCCATCTCCGCGTAGGCGGAGCGTATGCCGTTCTGCCGGGCTTCCGAGTAGCGGCCCCGGTCGGCGGGCTGTTCGGGGTCCTTGGCCGCGCCGCCGTTGGCCTCGTTGCGGCCGTCGGCCTCGCCGGAGGTGAGGTACACGGTGGTGAGCGGGGTGCCGGCCAGCAGCGAGCGGCTGAGGTCGGGGTTCATGAAGAACAGGTCGTCGTCGGGGTGGGCGGCGATCGAGACGATCGATCCGGCGGTGGTGCTCGCCTGGAGGGCGGTCACCGGGTCCGTTCCCGAGGCCTCGGCGGCCGTCTGCTGGCCGGAGGCCACGGCGAGCGCGCCGGTGACCCCGACGGTGAGCATCGGGAGCACGGTCGCGAGGAGGAAGCGTCGGCGGGAAACGGGCATCGATTACGCCTTGGTGTCATTCCGGCAGGAAGAACCTTGAACAGCCGGTCGGTCGGTGTTGGTCAGTCAGTGAGAGGTCAATACGGGCAAGTTGGTTCACCGGTTTCGCCGATGACTTCTTCATCTCCTGAAGTGACCGTTCGAGATTCTGCCGTGCCCGATCTTGGTGTGTGCGTGCGACCGGTATGTGGACGGTATGTGGAGGTTGTCCCTCCGGACGGCACACCAAAAAACGCCCCCCTTGGGGGGCGTTGGATGGATTGCCGGGTTGGATAGGAATTGATCCCGTTTCTATCGCATTGCCTACGGAGCCGTGTTGCGCGGCCCCACCGGCTGCCACGGAGCCAGGTGCGCGTTCGCGTCGTCCGCCGAGGAGGTCACGTACAGCCGCGCGTCCAGCCCCACCACCGCCAGGCTCACCAGGTTCCTGCCCGTCGTCGTCGACGACGGCGCCCCCACGAACATCAGCGGCGACCGCTCCCACGGCCTGCCCCACCCGACGTCCGAGCCCAGCTGCCCGCCCGCCGACCGCCCGGCCAGCAGATGCCCGCTCGCCGTCACCGCGCCGAAGCCGGACAGCCCGCCGAGGTCCGTGAGCCCGCTCGCCCTCAGCCCGCCGTCGCCCGTGATCAGCGCCGTACGGACGTTGCCCGAGCCCGGCTTGCGCAGCCACAGCCGCACGCCGCCGTCGCGGCCCTGCGCCGTGATCGGGAGCGCCGTCTCCGGCAGCCCGGTCCCGGTGGCCGGGCCGAGCGGCTCGCCCGGCTTCGGCTGCACCCAGCCGATCACGCTCTTGGTGGTCGCCGCGAGGACCACGCGCCGGCCGGCGCCGTCGGTCGCCGCGGCCGGAGTGCCGTGCAGGTCCGCGCCCCCGTACTTCTCCCACGGTCCCCAGTCGCCGTTCGCCGCCTGCACCCGGCCGCGCAGGGTGTACGCGCCGTCGCGGACGTAGACCGCGAGCTGCCCGGAGCCGTCGACGGCCACCGCGGGCGCGCTGATGTCCGAGGTCCAGTTCTCGTCGGCGCCCTCCGGCGTGCCGAGGACCACCCAGTCCCCGAACTCCTCCGAACCGGGGCCCTTCTGGACGGTGTAGACGATCTCGCGCCTGTAGTCGGCCGGCTTGGCGCCGAAGGACGTACGGGTGCCGAAGGCGGCGAGGCGGCCGTCCTTCAGCGTGACCGTGGAGACCCCCTGGTCCATGAGGGTGCCGGGGGCGCCGGGGAGCAGCCGCGGACCGCTCCACGCGCCGAGCAGGCCGGCCCGGTGCCACAGGGCCAGCCGGCCGTCGAGCACCTTGAACGCCCACAGCCCGTGCTCCTTGTCGGAGGCCAGCCAGGAAGTGCTCGTACCGCGCGCGTAGTTGATGGACGAGGTCCAGTGGTTTCCCGCCGGATGGTCGGCGACCTTGAGGTCGCCGCAGCCGGCGGCGCTGCCGCAGTGGTTCTGCTTGTCGGTCCAGGCGTAGGTGTCCAGGATGTCCAGCTTCTCCTTGGCCTCGTCCGGGTCGAGGGCGCTGGGGAGCGAGCCGTTGAAGTAGCCCGTGTAGTTCTGCACCGCGAAGTGCGGGCGGTCCCGGACCTCCTTCGCGTACGCGCCGAGCGCCAGCTGCGCGAACCGGGCGCCGTAGAAGTGGTCCTGGTGGTCGGTGTACCGCTTGGTGTCGGGGAAGCGCCCCGGCGAGGGGTCCTGGGAGCGGACGGTGGTGGGCTTGTACCGCTCCAGGACGCCGACGAGCGTCCGCACGACCTGGTCCTTCGTGTACGTGAACCCCTGCTTGACCGGGCTCCCGGAGGCGAGCATCGACTCCAGGCGGGGGACCTTGCCGTCCCACAGGCCGTGCAGGCTGTCGGGCCGGTCCGCGTAGACGTTGCCCGCCTCGCGCAGCTGTAGCCAGACCAGGTGGACCGAGGGCTTCGCCACGAGGACGTCGAGCTCGGCGCGGCCGCCGCCCCCGGTCGGGACGACGGTGCGCTGCCAGGCGCTGTCCCGGTCGCCGGTGGCCATCTTCGCGTAGGCGGCGCGGATGCCGTTCTGCCGGGCCTCGGCGTAGGCGGGCTTGTCGGCCGGGGTGGTGGCCTCCGCGGCGGCCCCCGCGTTGATCCCGTCGGCCTCGCCGGAGGTGAGGTACACGGAGGTGACGGGGCGGCCCGCGGCCATGGAGTACCGCAGGTCCGGATTCATGAAGTACAGGTCGTCGTCGGGGTGCGCGACGATCTGCAGCACCCGGCCCGGGTCCGGCGGATCCGCGGCGGCGGTGACCGCGGAGGCCGGCTTCCCGTCGGTCGCGGCGGGGGCGGAGAGACCGGCCAGGGCCTCGTTGCCGCGCAGCAGCAGCATGGTGCCGGCGGCGGTGGCCGCACAGAACCCGACGGCCTTGACGATCCGGGCCCGGCGCGTACGGTCCCCCGCGCGGGCTCCCCGCCGGTGCCGGCCGGCGGCTTCGGGGGAGCCGCCGGGGCCGCCGGGGCCGCTCGGTCCGGTGGGTCCGTCGGCGGGGCGTACGGGGTCGGGCATCGGGCTCCTCCTGGCCGGTCGGCGGGGAGCGGGCCCCATGGCGTCACAAGTCTGCCAATAATCTGACAATCCGTCCCATCGTACGTCTCGGTGAGTCGAACGACCGCTCCGGCGAGGCGCCGTGCCGGGCGGCGCGGAGGCGTGCCCCACTTCCCCGGGACCGCTTAGGCTCTCCCCGGGTGGGCGCGCGCGACCAGGCCGTAACCGGGCCCGCGAAACCGCCCGGCCAGGGCAGAGGCAGCCGACGTACGCGGGAGGCGGCGGGATGACAGTCCCGGGACGCAGGAGCAGTACTTTCAGCCGGCTGCTGCGCAGCGGTTTCACCGACCCCTCCGCCGCCGCCCGGCTGCTCGACGCCGACGCGCTGGCCGCCGTACGCGCCGATCCGGTGCTCCTCGACGCCCTCGGAGCCACCGCCGACCCCGACCTCGCCCTCCTCGGCCTGGTCCGGCTCGCCGAGGCGCAGTCGCCCGACGAACTGCCCGTACTCCTCGACACCCTGGTCAGCGCCAAACCCCTGCGCGACCGCCTCCTGGGGGTGCTCGGCGCCTCCGAGGCCCTCGGCGACCACCTCGCCCGCCACCACCAGGACTGGCAGGCCCTCGTCACCTACGAGGCCGCCGACCTGCACCCCGGGCTGCCCGAGTTCGAGAACGGACTGGCCGGCGCCCACGACCCCGTCGCCCTGCGCGTCGCCTACCGCCGCTGCCTGCTCTCCATCGCCGCCCGCGACGTCTGCGGCACCATCGACGTGGCCCAGACCGCCGCCGAGCTCGCCGACCTCGCCACCGCCACCCTGCGCGCGGCCCTGCGCATCGCGAGCGCCGCCGCCCCCGAGGACGCGGCCGCCTGCCGGCTCGCCGTCATCGCCATGGGCAAGTGCGGCGGCCACGAGCTGAACTACGTCTCCGACGTCGACGTCATCTTCGTCGGCGACGCCCCCGCCGGAGCCGCCGGAGCCGACGAGGGCAAGGCCGTCCAGGCCGCCACCCGCCTCGCCTCCCACCTCATGCGGATCTGCTCCGAGACCACCGTCGAAGGCACCATCTGGCCCGTCGACGCCAACCTCCGCCCCGAGGGCAGAAACGGTCCGCTCGTCCGCACCCTCTCCTCCCACCTCGCCTACTACCAACGCTGGGCCAAGACCTGGGAGTTCCAGGCCCTCCTCAAGGCCCGCGCCGTCGCCGGCGACGAAACCCTCGGCGCCGAGTACGTCGAAGCCATAACTCCCCTCGTCTGGCAGGCCGCCGAGCGCGAGAACTTCGTCGCCGACGTCCAGAAGATGCGCCGCCGCGTCGTCGACAACATCCCCGCCGCCCAGGTCGACCGGGAACTCAAACTCGGCCCCGGCGGCCTGCGCGACGTCGAGTTCGCCGTCCAGCTCCTCCAGCTCGTCCACGGCCGCTCCGACGCCACCCTGCACTCCTCCAGCACCCTCGACGCGCTCCACGCGCTCGCCGCCGGCGGCTACGTCGGACGCGCCGACGCCGCCCAGCTCAACGACGCGTACCGGTTCCTGCGCGCCATGGAACACCGCATCCAGCTCTACCGGCTGCGCCGCACCCACCTCGTCCCCGAGGACGAGAGCGACCTGCGGCGCCTGGGCCGCTCCATGGGCCTGCGCACCGAACCCGTCGCCGAACTCAACAAGGCCTGGCGCCGGCACGCCTCCGTCGTCCGCCGCCTGCACGAGAAGCTCTTCTACCGGCCGCTCCTCGACGCCGTCGCCCAGCTCGCCCCCGGCGAGACCCGGCTCTCCCCGCGCGCCGCCGGCCAGCGCCTCGAAGCCCTCGGGTACGCCGACCCGGCCGCGGCCCTGCGCCACCTCGAAGCCCTCGCCTCCGGAGTCACCCGCAAGGCCGCCATCCAGCGCACCCTGCTGCCCGTGCTCCTCGGCTGGTTCGCCGACTCCGCCGACCCCGACGCCGGCCTGCTCAACTTCCGCAAGGTCTCCGACGCCCTGGGCCGCACCCCCTGGTACCTGCGCCTGCTGCGCGACGAAGGCGCCGCCGCCGAGAACCTCGCCCGCGTCCTGTCCGCCGGCCGCCTCGCCCCCGACCTGCTCATGCGCGCCCCCGAAGCCGTCGCCCTGCTCGGCGACGCCGAAGGCCTGGCACCCCGTACCCACGAGGCCCTCGAACAGGAAGTGCTCGCCGCCGTCGGCCGCGCCGAGACCCCCGAAGCGGGCGTGGCCGCCGCCCGCGGAGTGCGCCGCCGCGAACTCTTCCGCACCACCGCCGCCGACATCATCGGCTCCTACGGTACGGAGGAGAGCCCCGCCGAGGAGGACCACGGAGCCCTGGTCGACCGGGTCGGCGACGCCGTCTCCGACCTCACCGCCGCCACCGTCGCCGGAGCCCTGCGCGCCGCCGTCCAGAGCCACTTCGGCGACACCCTGCCCACCCGCTTCGCCGTCATCGGAGTCGGCCGCTTCGGCGGCCACGAACTCGGCTACGGCTCCGACGCCGACGTCCTGTTCGTCCACGAACCCCGCGAGGGCGTCGAGGAACAGGAGGCCGCGAAGGCCGCCCAGACCGTCGTCTCCGAGATGCGCAGGCTCCTCCAGCTGCCCACCGCCGACCCGCCGCTGCTCATCGACGCGGACCTGCGCCCCGAAGGCCGCTCCGGCCCGCTCGTGCGCACCCTCCCCTCCTACGCCGCCTACTACCGCCGCTGGTCCCTGACCTGGGAGTCCCAGGCCCTGCTGCGCGCCGAACCGATCGCGGGCGACGCCGAGCTCGGCGCCCGCTTCATCGACCTGATCGACCCGCTGCGCTACCCCGTGGAAGGCCTCGGCGAGGACGCCGTCCGCGAGATCCGGCGGCTGAAGGCCCGGATGGAATCCGAACGCCTGCCCCGGGGCGCCGACCCGACCCTGCACACCAAACTCGGCCGCGGCGGCCTCAGCGACGTCGAGTGGACCGTCCAGCTGATCCAGATGCGCCACGCCTGGGTCGAGCCGGGCCTGCGCACCACCCGGACCCGCCGGGCACTGGCCGCCGCCCACGCGGCCGGGCTGATCCCCACCGAGGAGGCGCAGATCCTCGACGAGGCCTGGGTACTGGCCACCCGCGTCCGCAACGCGGTCATGCTGGTCCGCGGCCGCGCCGGCGACACCTTCCCCTCCGACGCCCGCGAACTGGCGGCGGTCGGCCGCTACCTCGGCTACCAGGAGGGCCGCGTCGGAGAAATGCTGGACGACTACCGCCGCATCACCCGCCGCGCACGGGGCGTGGTGGACGAACTGTTCTACGGGGCCTAGGGCGTGTCTTTCGGATCAGGCCGGGCCCGCGGCGCCCGGCACCGCACCTCGCCGCGTTGTCGTCGGTCGACGACGCTCCGCGTCGCCTCCCTCCTCCGCCTTGCGATGCA
>NZ_JBSGXB010000253.1:0-11473 GCF_053609185.1 Streptomyces sp. NPDC054956
GCGCCGTTAACCGCCTGGGGGCCGGGTGCTGTGGGACACCGCACGGGGCCACCTCGACTACGTACCGGGGGGAGCTACTTGATCCACTCCGCCCAGTCCATGTTCCAGCCGTTCAGCCCGTTGTCGGGGGCGACCGTCTTGTCCTTGGAGTTCTTCACGACGACCACGTCGCCGATGATCGACTCGTCGAAGAACCAGGCGGCGGGCTGCTTGCTGTCGCCGGCGCCGCGGACGTCCTTGAGGCCCACGCAGCCGTGGCTGACGTTCTCGTTGCCGAACGTGCCCGACGAGGCCCAGTAGTTGCCGTGGACGAAGGTGCCCGAGGTCGTCAGGCGCATCGCGTGCGGGACGTCGGAGATGTCGTACTCGCCGCCGAAGCCGACGGTGGCGCCGTTCATCCGGGTCACCTTGTACTTCTCGCTGATGACCATCTGCCCGTTGTACGTGGTGTTCGCGGGGGCGCCGGCGGTGATCGGGATGTCCTTGATCACCTGGCCGTCACGCACGACCTGCATCTGGTGCTCGGCCGCGTCGACCGTGGTGACCTGGGAGCGGCCGATCTTGAAGGTGACCGTACGGGTCTGCTTGCCGTAGACGCCCGGGCGGCCTTCGACTCCGTCGAGGTTGAGCTTCAGGGTGACCGTGGTGCCGGCGGCCCAGTACTTCTCGGGGCGGAAGTCCAGGCGGTCGTTGCCGAACCAGTGGCCCTCGACCGGCACGGCCGGCTCGGCCGTGACCGTGATGGCCTTCTCGACGGCCTCGGGGTTGGTGATGCCCCGGGTGAAGTTGATCGAGACCGGCATGCCCACGCCGACGGTCGCGCCGTCCTCGGGCGTGTAGTGGCCGACGAACGTGTTCACCGGGGTGAGGGTGGTGAAGGTGGTGTCCTTCGCGGACTCGCGGCCCGCCTCGTCCTTGGCGACCGCGTGCACCTTGTACTCGGTGGCGGAGGCGAGGTTGCGGGAGGGCTCCCAGCTCGCACCGTCCTCGGCGAGCTTGCCCTCCACCGCGTTGCCCTTGGTGTCGGCGACCGTCACCGTACTGAGCTTGCCGCCGGTGCTCGATATCTTGAGGACGCCACTGGTGGCGACCTCCTTGGCCCCGTCGTCCGGCTTGATGCTCACGACGGCCTTGGACGCCTCGGTACCGGTCCCGCCGGTACCGCCGTCCGCGCCGCCGCTCCCGCCGGCGCCGCCGCCGTTGCCTCCGCCACTACAAGCGCTCGTCAGCAGCAGGGCCGCGCCCAGCAGGAGGGCCGGCAGGCCGGTGCGGACGCGACCGCGTATCGGCTGCAGGTTCACTCGTGTTCTCCCCATGTCCCCCGCGCGCGGGCAGTCGCGCGCTTACTGCCAGGAAATCACATGGGGGGATCACGGAAAGGTACGACCGTGTCACCGTTCCGTCCCAAGAGTCGCGACACGCCGCAGGTCAGTCCTCGGTACCGGGTTTGGTGCCCCAGACGTACACCGCGTCGCCCTCGGTGAGCAGGTTCCAGAGCCGTTCGGCGTCGGGGACGGAGAGGTTGACGCAGCCGGCGGAACCGCCGTGGGCGTAGAGGTCGCCGGGACGGCCGTGCAGGGCCTGGCCCTCGTCGAAGAACTGGGCCCAGGGCATGGGGGCGTCGTCGAAGAGCGTGGACCTGTGGTCCTTGCTGCGCCAGTAGACCTCGTGCCAGCCGGGGCGGGTCTCCTCGTCGTCGCGGCCGGTGCGCACGGGAACCGGCGGGAAGACGACGGTGCGCCCGCGCTGCACCCAGAGCAGCTGCCGCTCCAGGTCCACGCAGGTCACCCGGTGCGGGCGGACGGGACAGCCTCCGGCCGCGTTGGGGTCGGGCCGGGCGGCGACGGCGACCATGGTCCGGTAGGTGACGAGTCCGGCGTACCCGTCGGCGGGCCGCACCCCGTTGGCCCGCTGGAACCCCCGGACCGCCTCGCAGTCCCCGGCGTCCTGGACCCCGTCGACCGCGCGCCGCAGGTGTCCCTCCAGCTCCCGCTGGTAGGGGCCGGTCCCGGCGGTGCATGCCTCGGGGGCGCGAGAAGCGGAACCGGCCGCGGCCGCCGGCGAGGAGGCCGGGGCCGCCGCCATGACGGTTGCCGCCACGAGGACCGCGGCCGTGGCGGCCGCCCTGCCCCTCGATCCTGCCGCGCCGCCTGCGGTCCGTGTGGTCCCTGTGGTCATACGGGCCTCCTCGCGCCCGCCGTCCGGGCCGCTGGAGCCGAGCCAACCGGACCGGGGCGGGCCCGGCGCGGCGGGTGCGCCGACCGGGTCACCCGCCCACCCGGCCGGCCTACGCGTGCGGTCCCTTGCCGCCCTTGCCGTGGTCGTCGCGCTTGTTCTGCAGGGTGATCACCAGGCGGTGGTCCGGGGTCTGCGCGTCGAGGTGGAGCGGACCGGTGACCCGGTTCGCCGGAAGCACGTAGCCCTCGGGGACGGCCGTCTCCACCACGTAGTACCAGCCCTCCTCCAGGCGCGGGAACTCGCACACCCCGTCCCGGTCGGTGGCGCAGCCCGCCCGCTCCAGGCGGTCGGCGTTGATGCCGCGCGTCTGGAGGCCCGGGGTGTTGTTGGTCTCCCGCCACACCTCGAAGACCGCGCCGCGCAGCGGGCGCTTGGTCTTCGCGTCCTTCTTCAGGACCTTGATCGACCCGGTGTACTCGGGGTCCTCGCGCTTCTCGTTGGTGACGTTGACGACGATGCCCGTCCGCACGTCGTCCTCGCCGAGGTCGAACGGGGTGACCGGGTCCGCCGGCAGGTCGTACCCGGGCGGGGCCTGGACCTCCCGCCAGTAGTACCGCTCCCCGACCGGCAGCCGGACCGTGCAACTGCCCTGCGTGTCGGTCGTGCAGGAGACGTCGAGCTTCTCGTCGGGGTCGCCCCCGCCGGTCTGCAGGCCCTCGGTGTCGTTGGTCTCGCGCCACAGCTCGAAGCGGGCGCCGGGCAGGAAGGCCCCGGTGTCCTTGGCGGACTTCCAGAGCACCACCTCGGCACTGGCCGGGAGCTTGGCGTTGCTCATGCGGCCGCGCGCGCCCGCGGAGGCGTTCTGCGCGGTCAGGGTCAGCTCGGCGACGGAGTTCTCCGCGAGCTCGTATCCGTCCGGCGCCTTCGTCTCGCGCCAGTAGTACGTGCCGAGCGGGACGGTGCGGGAGCAGATGCCGCTCGCCGGGGTGACGCAGTCGGCGACCTTGGTGTCGGCGTCCGAGCCGGTGAACTGGGCTCCGGGGGTGCCGTTGGTCTCGCGCCACAGCTCGTACGCGGCACCCGCCAGCGGCCCGCCCGCACCGTCCTCCTTGAGGACGGACACCTCGCCCACGACCGGGACGGGCTCTCCGCAGTTCGGCAGGTCCCCGTTGAAGGGGTACGCGTGCATCTCCTGGCCGCCGCCCCGGGCGCTGGTGTGCACGAGCTCGCCGGTGGTGAAGAAGCGGCCGTTGGTCCCGGGCAGGGTCACGGTGGTCCGCGAGGACTGCTCGCCGACGAGCACGCTGCCCTGGAACTGCCCGCTGCCGGTCAGCTGGACGGACGTGGCGTCCGGGAAGTTCCACAGCAGCCGGGTGCGGTAACCGTTCCAGGCGTCGGCGGACGCCCCGGTGTCGTTGATGCTGCCGCTGAAGGTGCTGAGGGTACGGCTGGTTCCCAGGACGTTGACGAGGACGGTGGCGCCGGCCGGGATCCGCTCGAAGCGGATGCCGATGGCTCCGCCGCCCGCGCCGGCCATGTCGAAGTCCACGTTGAAGACCTGGAGGCTGGAGGTGTTGTCCCCGGTGAAGACGGTGAAGCCGTCCCGGTTGACGGCGGTGCCCGTCGCCGTGCGCGGCCGGCCGTCGACCCGGGCGTAGCAGCGGCTCGCCGAGGTGAGCTCGTCGCGCAGGCCGGCGTACGGGGCGGTCGCGGCCGGGTCGGCGACGAGGGGGCCGGTGACGGTGCCGGGGCCGGGGGCGGTGCCCGCATGGCGGACGACGCCGCCGTCGGAGATCAGCCGCTGGTTGGCGGCGACGGTGACGTTGCGGCCGGTGGTGAGGAAGTCCGAGCCGGCCGGGGGCCGCACCAGGGAGCCCGCGCCGACGATGCCGATGTTGTAGCCGCCGCCGGCCTCGGCCAGGTTCTTGTTCTGGTCGAAGCTGCCGAGGACGACGACCTTGCCCTCGGCCTCGGCGGCGCGTTCGCGGACCAGGAAGTCGGCGCCGACGAAGATGTTGATGCCCTCGTCGAAGCCGTTGGGGTCGTTGCCGACCTCGATCGGCGGGAACGGGTCGGGGCACCGGGCTCCGAGGCAGGGGCCGAGGCCCCCCGGCAGCGGGGCCCGCAGGGCGGTGGCCTCCCGGGCCTTCGCCTGCTGCTGCCCTCCGGGACCCGGGGCGGGCGGCGCCGCCAGGGCCGCGGGGGCGCCCGCGGCCAGTACCGCCCCGAGGGCGAGCCCCAGGGGCCCGAGGGTCCACTTCCTTGCTGACATGACGCTCCGTCCGTTGCCTTCCGACCTGCCCGCGACTGCTGCCCGTACAGGCTGGGGCCGGGTTCCGGCGCGGCGGACGAAGCGACACTCCCCCACTACGTCAAACCGGTACGACAATCACTCGACTGCTGCGGCGACGCGCCCGGGCCTCAGCCGACCGCGGAGCCGGCGACCCACGCCGGCCAGGACATGTTCCAGCCGCCCAGGCCGTTGTCCGGAGCGACCGTCTTGTCCTGCGAGTTCACGACCTCCACCACGTCCCCGACGATGCTGCGGTCGAAGAACCAGCCGGCCGGGGTGTCCGAGCCGCCGCCCTTGTTGTCCCGCAGGCCGATGCAGCCGTGGCTGGCGTTGGTGGAGCCGAAGGTGTCGGGGCTGGCCCAGTAGTTGCCGTGCAGGAAGGTCCCGGAGCGGGTCAGGCGCATGGCGTGCGGGACGTCGGGGATGTCGTACTCGCCGCCGAAGCCCACCGTCTGCCCGTTCATCCGGGTGACGTCGAAGAGCTCCATCACCACCATCTTGCCGTTGTAGGTGGTGTTCTTCGGCGCCCCGGCGGTGATCGGCACGGTGGACAGCAGCTCGCCGTCGCGCCGGACCTCCATGGTGTGCGCGGCCGCGTCCACGGTGGAGATCTGGGAGCGGCCGACGGTGAAGCGCAGGGTCTTGTCCTGGATGCCGTACGAGCCGGGCGCGCCCTCGACGTCCCGCAGGTTCATCTTGACCGTGACCTCGGTGCCGGGCTTCCAGTACGCCTTGGGCCGGAAGTCGAGGCGTTCCTTGCCGAACCAGTGGCCCGCCACCTCCACGGCCGGGTCGGAGGTGATGGTGATGGCCCGCTCCACATCGGCGCGGCGTTCGATGGACCGGCTGAAGTTGAAGGAGATGATCATGCCGGTGCCGACGGTGGAACGGTTCTCGGGCTTGAAGTAGCCGATGAACCGCTCCTCGGGAACATAGGTGGTGAAGGTGGTGTGCCGGGCCTGGCGGCGGTTGTGCCCGTCGAGCGCGACCGCGTCGACGGTGTACTTGGCCGCGAGCGCGAGCCGTCCCGCGGCCGGGTCGGGGCTCCAGCTGAGCCCGTCGACGGCGATGGCGCCGGGCACCTTCTCCTCCTGGGCGTCCTCCACCTTGGTGACCACGACGCGCTCCAGGCGGCCCTCGGGCACGGTGACCGTCAGGGGGCCCTCGGCGGGCACTCCCTTGGCGTTGTCGTCCGGGGTGATCCGGATCGCCTCGTCCGGTGACCGGGGTTTGCCGGGCAGCTGGATCTCGATCGGGGAGCCGCCGTCTTCGGTGCATCCGGACAGGCCTCCGAGGAGGCCCACCCATGCCGCCACGGCGGCCAAGCCCGCCCCTGCCCGCCTCGTCAGAAGAGTCACGTTCCACCAACGACCGGGCCCCTCCGAGGGAAACGTGGGCGCGGCTCGAGTTCCAGGCAGAACAGTCCGGGCAGAACAGTGGGAAGGACCAGACGGGGGCGGGCCCGGGCCGGGACGCCGGGGCCGCACTTTCCCACCCCTGCCGGTACCGAGAGCCGTGGAGGCGGGCAGTGTCGAGCGCAGCCGAACAAGAGACGGCGGAAGCCGTCGTGGACCATGTACGGAGCAGCCGGCCGGGCGGTCGGCTCGTGAGCCATGCGGTACGGGCGCGGACCCGTCCCGGACCACCGGTGTGGCCCGGGTCCTCGCATCCGCTCGGGGCCCGGTTCCACCAGGGCCCGGACGGCACGGCGGGGACCAACTTCGCGCTGTGGGCGCAGGGCGCGGAGGCGGTGGAGGTGTGCCTCTTCGCGGCCGACGGGACCGAGACCCGGTGCGCGCTGACGGAGTTGACCCACGAGATCTGGCACGGGTTCCTTCCGGGGGTGAGCCCGGGCCAGCGGTACGGATTCCGGGTGCACGGCCGCTGGGACCCCTGGACGGGGGCCCGCTACAACCCGGCGAAACTGCTCCTCGACCCGTACGCGCGGGCCGTGGACGGGGAGTTCGCCCTGCCGCCGGAGGTGTACGGGCACGTCCGCGACTGGCCGCAGCAGTACATCGCGGACACCGTGCGCGACGACCGCGACTCGGCGCCGCACGTCCCCAAGGGGGTCGTGGTCCACGACGACGACGACTGGTCGGACGACGTCCGGCCGAAGACCCCGTGGGCCGACTCGGTCATCTACGAACTGCACGTGCGCGGGTTCACGATGCGCCATCCGGGCATCCCCGAGCACCTGCGCGGCACCTACGCGGGCCTCGCGCACCCGGCGGCGATCGAGCACCTGACCGGGCTCGGGGTGACGGCGGTGGAACTGCTGCCGGTCCATCAGTTCGCCCACGAGGACCACCTGTTGCGCCGGGGCCTGCGCAACTACTGGGGCTACAACTCGATCGGCTACTTCGCCCCGCACGCGGCCTACTCCTCCAGCGGTACGGCCGGGCAGCAGGTCGGCGAGTTCAAGCGGATGGTCAAGGCGCTGCACGCGGCTGGGATCGAGGTCATCCTCGACGTGGTCTACAACCACACGGCGGAGGCGGGCGAGCTGGGTCCGACGCTGTCGCTGCGCGGGATCGACAACCGCGCCTACTACCGGCTCCAGTCGGACCAGCGGCGGTACGCGGACTACACGGGCTGCGGGAACACCCTGCACGCCGGGCGCCCGCACGTGCTGCGCCTGATCACGGACTCGCTGCGGTACTGGGTGACGGAGATGGGGGTGGACGGCTTCCGCTTCGACCTGGCGGCGGCGCTGGCCCGCTCGATGCACGACGTGGACATGCTGTCGCCGTTCCTCGCGGTGATCGCCCAGGACCCGGTGCTGCGGCGGGTGAAGCTGATCGCCGAGCCCTGGGACGTGGGCTCGGGCGGGTACCAGGTCGGTGCCTTCCCGCCGCTGTGGACGGAGTGGAACGACCGCTACCGGGACGCCGTCCGGGACTTCTGGCGGGGCGCACTGCCCGACGTACGGGACCTCGGGTACCGGCTGTCGGGCTCCAGCGACCTGTACGCGTGGGGCGGGCGGCGGCCGTACGCCTCGGTCAACTTCATCACCGCGCACGACGGGTTCACCCTGCGCGACCTGGTGTCCTACGAGTCCAAGCACAACGAGGAGAACGGCGAGGCGGGCCGGGACGGGACCAACGACAACCGGTCGTGGAACTGCGGGGCCGAGGGCGAGGTGCCCGAGGGCGGGGACCCGCGGATCGCGGGGCTGCGCCGGCAGCAGCTGCGCAACCTGCTGACCACGCTGCTGCTGTCGACCGGTGTGCCGATGCTGGTGGCGGGCGACGAGTTCGGGCGGACGCAGGGCGGCAACAACAACGCGTACTGCCAGGACAACGAGACGAGCTGGGTGGACTGGTCGCTGCTGGAGGACCCCTCCTGGCAGGGGCTGCTGGCGCTGGCCCGGCGGCTGCTGGCGCTGCGCCGCACTCATCCGGTGCTGCGGCGGCGGGCGTTCTTCTCGGGGAGCTCGCAGGCGGCGGACGGGCTGCGGGACCTGGCCTGGTTCACCCCGTCGGGCACGGAGATGACCGAGCGGGACTGGTACGCCCCGGCGGCCGCGGTGGGGCTGTACCTGTCGGGCCGGGACATCCCGGGCCGCGACGAGCGGGGGCTCCAGGTGACGGACGACAGCTTCCTGGCGCTGCTGCACTCCGGGGACCGGCCGGTGGCCTGGTCGCTGCCGGGGGCTCCGTGGGCGGCCTCCTACGAGCTGGTCCTGGACACCTCCCGGGAGGACCAGGAGCGGGCTCCGGCCACCCGCCACCGCGGGGGCGAGGTCCTGACGGTGCCGGCCCGGTCCGTGCTGCTGCTGAAGGTGGTGGGCTGAACGATCCCCGCGCACCGCCTCCCGGTGAAGGAAGGTGAATGAATAGGGTGATGCGCGCATCACCCTGAGGAAGAAGAGGAAGCGGGGGACGTCCAGTGTCGGCAACCGGTCAGCGGCGCCTCCTGCTGGTGTCCACGAACTACGCCCCCGAGCACACGGGCATCGGCCCGTACGCCACGCAGATCGCGGAGCACTGGGCGGGTCTCGGCCACGAGACCCACGTCCTGGCGGGCATGCCCCACTACCCGTCCTGGTCCCTCGATCCGGAGTACGAGGGGGTCCTGCGGCGGACGGAACGGCGTGCGGGGGTCACCGTGCACCGGCGCGCGCACACCGTTCCGCCGCGCCAGACCGCCCTGCGGCGGGCCCTCTTCGAAGGATCGATTCTGTTGCACGGCGCCCTGGCCCCGCCCCGGATGCGCGCGCCGGACGCGGTGCTCGCCCAGGTGCCGAGCCTGGCGGGCGGCCTGCTGGCCGCCCGGCTCGCGGCGCGCTGGAACGTCCCCTACGTCCCCGTCGTCCAGGACCTGATGGGCGCCGCCGCCGCGCAGAGCGACATCAGCGGAGGCGACAAGGCCGCCGCCGTGGCCGGGCGCACGGAGGCGTACGCGCTCAGGCGCGCCACCCTCGTCGGCGTCATCCACGAGACCTTCGTGGACCGGGTGGTCGGCATGGGCGTGGACCCGGAGCGGATCCGGCTCGTCCCCAACTGGTCCCACGTGCCGCTGCCCACCAGGCCGCGCGGCCGGACCCGCCGCCACCTCGGCTGGGCGCCCGGCCAGACCGTCGTACTGCACTCCGGGAACATGGGGCTCAAGCAGGGGCTGGAGGTCCTCGTCGGCGCCGCCCGGCTGGACCCGAGCGTCAGGTTCGTCCTGATGGGCGACGGGAGCCAGCGCTCCGCCCTCGCCGGCCTCGCCGCCGACGTGCCCAACCTGGACATCATTCCCCCCGCCGCCGACGGGGAGTTCTCCGACGTCCTCGCCGCCGCGGACGTGCTCGCGGTCACCCAGCACGCCGCCGTCATGGACATGAGCGTGCCGTCCAAGCTGACCTCCTACTTCCAGGCCGGCCGCCCCGTCGTCGCCTCCGTCGCGGCCCGGGGAGGGGCCGCCCAGGAGGTGGAGCGCTCGGGCGCGGGAGTGCTCGTACCGCCGGAGAACCCCGAGGCCCTGCTCAGGGCGGTACGGGCGCTGGCCGACAACCCCGCGGACGCGGACGCGCTCGGCGCGGCCGGGCCGCGCCACGTGGCGGCGCACCTGAGCCGCGAGGCGGGGCTGGCCCGCGTCGACGCCCTCATGGACGAGGCGCTGGCACGCCCCCGGCGGGGGCGGGACGGACGATGAGGGGCTGCCGTGCGTGATCTTCCCGCCTTCACGCGGGCCGGCTACGACAAGGGGCGCGGGCGGCTGACGCAGGCGCTCTGGTTCGCCGTGATGAACACGCTGTTCATGAGCTGGCTGTGCCCGGCCCGGCTCCGCGTCGCGCTGCTGCGGGCCTTCGGGGCCGAGATCGGCGAGGGCGTGCTGATCCGGCACCGGGTGCGGGTGCTGTGGCCCTGGAAGCTGACCGTGGGCGACCACGCGTGGATCGGCGAGGGCGCCTGGCTGCTGAACCTGGAGCCGATCACGATCGGCTCGCACGTCTGCGTCTCGCAGGAGGCGCTGCTGTGCACCGGCTCGCACGACCACCGGGCCGCCGACTTCCGCTACCGCAACGCCCCGATCACCGTCGAGGACGGCGCGTGGGTGGCGGTACGGGCCACCGTGCTGGCGGGCGTGACGGTCGGCCGGTGCGCGGTGGCCGGCGCGGGCTCGGTGGTCCACCGGGACCTTCCCGCCCTGACCCTCCAGACGCAGGACGGGCGCCGACGGCCGGTCGGGGAGCCCGGGTGAGGGTCCTGCACGCCGTGACCCTGCACTCCCCCACGCACGCCTTCGGCGGACCGGTCCGGGTCGCGCTGAACCTGGCGGAGGGGCTGCGGGGGCGCGGCCACGGGGCCGCGCTGCTGGCCCTCGGCGCGGGGTTCCCGGAGCCCTGGCCGACCTCGGTGGAAGGCGTCCCGGCGAAGCTGTTCCCGGCCCGCCGGGTGCTCCCCCTTGGCTTCAGCGGGATGACCTCGCCCGCCCTGCTGGCCTCGGCGGGCCGGCTCGTCCGGGACGCGGACGTGGTCCACGTCCACCTCGCGCGGGACCTGGTGACCCTGCCCGTGGCCCTGGCCGCGCTGCGCGCCCGCAGACCGCTCGTCCTGCAGACCCACGGGATGGTCGACCCGAGCGGCAGGATCCTGGCCAGGGTGCTGGACGCGGTGGCGGTGCGCCGGCTGCTGCGCGGCGCCGACGCGGTGCTGTACCTGACCCCGCACGAGCGGGAGGGCCTCGCCGCCGTGGCCGGCGGCGCGCTGCCCCGGGCGGTCCGGCTGCTCAACGGCACCCCCGCCCAGGAGCAACGGCCCGCCCCGTCCGGCCCGCCCCGCATCCTGTACTCGGCCCGGCTGCAGGCCCGCAAGCGCCCGGTGGACTTCGTGGACGCGGCCCCGGCGGTCCTGGCGGTGCACCCGGACGCGGAGTTCGTGGTGGCCGGCCCCGACGAGGGCGAGCTGGCGGCGGTCCGCGCGCGGGTCGCGTCCCTCGGCCTCTCGGCCCGCTTCACGATCCCGGGGGCCCTCTCGGGCACCGAGGTCCTGGCGGAGCTGCGCCGGGCCCACGTCTACGTACTGCCCTCGGTGGACGAGCCGTTCCCGATGTCGGTGCTGGAGGCGCTGTCGGTGGGGGTCCCATCGGTGGTGACCCACTCCAACGGCCTGGCGAAGCGGATCGCCTCGGCGGGGGCGGGGGCGGCGGTCACCCCGGGCCCGCGCGGCCTCTCCTCGGCGATCCTCGCCCTGCTGGCCCCCGCGGCCAATGCGTCGGCCTCCCTGGCATCCCGCGCCCTCGCGTCGGAGTCCTTCTCGATGGACACGGTCCTCGACACCCTGCTCCCCCTCTACGAGGCGGTACGGCGGCCGCCGCGCTGACAGACCCTGCGGTGCTCTTCCCCACCCCGCCCTTCCCCGTTCCCAGGACTCCGCCCGGACCCGGCCCTCAAACGCCGGACGGGCTGAAAGGGTCCCGGACTCCGCCCGGACCCGGTCCTCAAACGCCGGGCGGGGGGAAGGGGGGGCCCCGGGACCGCCCCCGCCCCCCGCCGAAAACGCCCCCGGCGGG
>NZ_JBSGXB010000254.1:0-11456 GCF_053609185.1 Streptomyces sp. NPDC054956
GCCCCTGCCCCTGCCCCTGCCCCTGTCCGTGTCCCTGTCCCTGTCCGTGTCCCTGTCCTTGAACCGGTCCGGACCCCTGGGCCCTGGCCACGGGGGTGCCGCCGGTACGACGCTCCGCGCGCTCCTCGATGTACCCCTCGGCGAGCCGCCCCGTCGGCCGCTCCGTCCGCGCCCGCTGCGCCGGAGGCCTGCTGTCGCCCAGCCCGTGCGCCTCCCGGGCCGCGATCTCCTTGAGCCGCATCGACAGCTGGAGCGTGCTGGGCCGCTCCTCGGGGTCCTTGGCCAGGCAGGCCCGCACGAGCGGCGCCAGCGCGTCCGGGACTCCCAGGAGGTGCGGCTCCTCGTGCACCACGCGGTACAGCATGACCTCGGAACTGCCGTGCCCGAAGGGCGAGTCGGCGGTGGCCGCGTACGCGAGGGTGGCGCCGAGCGAGAAGACGTCCGTGGCGGGGGTGACGGCGGCGCCGCGCACCTGCTCCGGCGCCAGGAACCCGGGGGAGCCGACGGCGGTCCCCACATGGGTGAGGGTGCTCGCGCCGGTCGCCCAGGCGATGCCGAAGTCGATGATGCGCGGACCCTTGGGCGACAGCAGGATGTTGGAGGGCTTGAGGTCGCGGTGGACGACCCCGGCCTCGTGCACGGCGACCAGTCCCTCGGAGAGCGCGGCACCGATGGCGGCGATCTGCGCGGCCGTCAGCGGGCCCTCCTCGGCCACCTTGTCGTGCAGGGAGGGGCCGGGCACGTACTGGGTGGCGAACCAGGGGCGCTCCGCCTCCAGGTCCGCGGCGACCAGGCGCGCGGTGCACCCGCCGCGGATGCGCCGGGCGGCGGACACCTCGCGCGCGAAGCGCGAGCGGAACTCCTGGTCCTCGGCGAGATCGGGGCGGATCACCTTGAGCGCGACGCGCTGTCCGCGCCGGTCGGATCCCAGATAGACGACGCCCATGCCGCCGGCGCCGAGGCGCCGGTGCAGCCTGAACGAGCCGACGACACGCGGGTCCTCGCGCCGGAGCCGCATCATCGCCATGTCCACCCCGCTGACCGGTCGTCCTGTTGACGTGGCACAGCTTACGGACCATCCGGCATGCGCGCTCAGAGGCCGCGCCCTCGCCGGGAGATTCGATTGTCAGTACGGGGCAGTCCACTTGGGGGATTCCGGGACCACCGGTCGGACGTATGTGCGGGAACGGGCGCCGGGTCCAAACGGCTTCCGGTCCAGGGGAGTTGGCGTGCCGGACGGGGTGTCCGGGAGGTGCGGCCCGGCTTGCGCTCCGGTCCGGACCGGTTGATCTTGGGACTGCCTGGTCGTCGACCGTGCGTGTGCGGACGGTGACGGAAGTGAGCGAAGTCACCACGCTCCGGTCATCCCCTCCGGGAAGACCCTCAGAGCCGGTGGCCGGTCTCCACCCAGGGGAGTACGCGCGAGGTGTACTCGTCATCCTCCCGGAGGCCCGGCAATGGGTACGAAGGCATGAGGCCACGGGCCTTTCCCGCGCCTAGTGTTGAAGACAAGCGGCGGGTGGAGCACTCGTCCCCCGAGGTCACAAACCCGCCGCTGCCAAACGACAGGGAGAGGACCATGGCGGACATCGCACGGCAGGGACGCAAGGCATTCGCGTTCAACAGCCATGAGTCCGGCCACCGCCATCCGTTGGTGGCGGCGGCGATGGTCCTTCCCCTGGCCGCCCTCCTGCTCTTCCTCTTCGGAGGCTTCGACCAGGTGGTGGCACAGGCGTCGTCCGTAAGCGTGATGCTGGGGCGCTGAGCGGCGCCCCGGGCCCAGGAGAGCGGCCTGGGCCGGGGCGATCACCGGCCGCACCCCGTGGGGACGGGGGCGCGGCCGACGGACGGCAGGTGAAGGGTGCTGCCCGTACGACTGGGGAGTCGGACGGGCAGCACCCTTTTTCATGCCTCCGCACGGCCCGTACCCTCGTCCCGAGGAGTACCCGAACGGGGTGCGCGGGCGCGGGGGAGTGGTCGTTGGAACGGTCGGGGCCGGAGGGCGCCGTCTGGCGCCTCGTGCGGCATGGACAGGCCCTGGGCGCGGTCACCGTGGAGTCGCACGACTTCCCGTGGCTGTACGGCCGCTTCGAGCCGGAGCCCGACTTCGAACAGGTCCGGCCGTGGTTCGAGGCCGTCCAGACCCTGATGGCCGAGGAGATCGACGACGAAGGCTTCGGCGAGAGCTTCGACTCCGCGTACGCCCCGATCGCCGAGGAGCTGACCTTCGTCACCCCCGCCGGGCTGCCGGCCTCGGACTTCCTGCTGCACATCGACGGCGGCGAGGCGTGGTTCCGCTGGAGCGACTGAGCGCCGCCGCGCTCGCGGCGTACGCGGGCGGGGCGCGGTACGAGGTCCTCGCGGACCGGGACGACGGCACGGTCGTCCGCTGCGGGGACACCGTGGCCAAGGCCCACGCGCGGGGCAGCGACCCCGGCGCCCTGGCCGTGCGGATCGGGATCGCCGGGAACCCCGCGCTGGCCGGGGTCCTGCTGCCGCCGCTGCGGACCGGCCTCGGCCGGGTCGCGGACCGGGCCGTCTCCCTGTGGCCCTACGGTGCTCCGGTCGCCCCGGACCGCCCCGAGGAGGCGCCCTGGGAGGCGGCCGCCGAGCTCCTGGCGGGCCTCCACCGGACCCCGCTGCACGGGCTCCCGGCCCCGCTCCCCCCGATGCGCGGCCCCGCCAAACTCGCCCGCGCCCTCCACCGCCTCGCCGCGGCGCACCCGCCCGCGCATCCGGGACGTGCGGACTGCGCGCCCACGGATTGCGCACCTGCGGGCCGCACGTCCTCGGACCGCGCGCCCTGGGAGCACGCGCCCTGGGATCACGCGCCCGAGGATCGTGCGCCTACGGATTGCGCGCCTGCGGGCCACGCGCCCTCGGATCACGTGCCCTCGGATCACGTGCCCTCGGACCATGTGCCCTGGGATCACGCGCCCGAGGATCGCGCACCTGCGGGCCGGGGGCCCGCGGGCCCCGCGCCCGGCTCGGCCTCGGCGTCCGGCCGCGCCTTCGTCCCCGCCCCGCCGCCCACCCCCGCCGGGCGGCGCGACGCCGACGCCTGCGCGATGGCGCGGCTCGTGCGGTCCGCCGCGGCGACGCTCCCCGCGTGGGCCCGGGGCGAAGCGCCCCAGCCGCCCGGCGGGGTGCTGTGCCACGGGGACCTGCACCTGGGCCAGCTGGTCCGGGGCCCGGCCGGGCGGTGGCGGCTGATCGACGTGGACGACCTCGGGCTCGGCACGCCCTCCTGGGACCTGGCCCGCCCCGCGGCCTGGTACGCCGCCGGGTTGCTCGACACGGAGACCTGGCTGCGCTTCCTCGACGCCTACCGGGCCGCGGGCGGGCCCGCCGCAGGTGCGCCCGGAACCGACCCCTGGCCGGAACTCGACCTCGCCGCCCGCGCGCTCACCGTGCAGACGGCCGCGCTGGCCCTGGCCAAAGCGGCCCGCGAGGACCGGCGACTCGACGACGTGGAGCGGCTGATGGTGGATGCCTGTGCCCGAATTGCCTCCCTCCCGCCCGACTTGGAGCCGTCGGCTCCGTCGTAGGGTGAGCCCCACGCCACCGGGTAGGCATCCGGTGTCGACGCAGACGGCGAGGAGTTGATCCGGTCATGCAGTGTCCGAAGTGTCACGCGATGATGCACACGTACAACCGCAACGGTGTCCAGATAGAGCAGTGCAGCGGTTGCCGCGGCATCTTCCTCGACTACGGCGAGCTGGAGGCGCTGACCCGCCTGGAGTCCCAGTACACAGCCCAGTACGGCCAGGTCCCGCCGCCGGCCGCGCCCCCGGCCCCCGCTCCGTACCCGCAGCAGCACGCCGCCCCCGCGCCTGCCTGGGGCGCCCCGCAGCACGGCGGCTACGGCCACGGCCACCACGGCCACCGCAAGGGCGGCTTCGGCCGGATGCTCTTCTCCTCCTGACGCCGGGCGGCGGGGGTCCGGCACCGCCCGGACCCCGGCACGGGCGGCATACGAGGATCCGCACACGCGAAAGCCCCGGCCGTCGAGACGGCCGGGGCTTCCGGAATCGAGTGCGCGATACTGGGATTGAACCAGTGACCTCTTCCGTGTCAGGGAAGCGCTCTCCCGCTGAGCTAATCGCGCGGGGATCCTTGCGGACCAGTGGACGATACTGGGATTGAACCAGTGACCTCTTCCGTGTCAGGGAAGCGCTCTCCCGCTGAGCTAATCGTCCTTGGAGGTGGAGACGGGATTTGAACCCGTGTAGACGGCTTTGCAGGCCGTTGCCTCGCCTCTCGGCCACTCCACCATGGAGCAAGCAGGGGGTCCTCGGGAAGATGATCCCCCACCTCAGAGCGGACGACGAGACTCGAACTCGCGACATCCACCTTGGCAAGGTGGTGCTCTACCAACTGAGCTACGTCCGCAGGTCACCGTGTTCGCTCCGGGGTTTTTCCCCTTCGCTCCCTGGCGACGTGTTGAACTCTAGCGGATTCCCGGGCCAGCTCAAAAACGCGTTTCCGCAGCGTGCTGCCGCTCGATCACCGCCGGTCACCCGGCGGACGCCTCACCGGCGCCCGCGCGTCACCGGTCATAGACTCGCAGCCGTGCACGACCTGCCTCCCCTCGCCCGCTTCGGCGGCCTTCTCGCGACCGATCTCCGAGATGTCACCAGTGATCCCGCCGCCCTCGACTCCACCGGGTTCTGGGCGGTGGCCGCCGACTTCGAAGGTCGGCTCGTCTGCGCGCGCTTCGGGGACATACGTCCCGATCCGGTGCCCGCACCCGTCCCCGGCGCCTGGCGCGGCCCCGAGGCCGACCAGTGGACCTCCTCGCTGGACCGCGACGCGTACGTCGCCGGCGTGCGCCGCATCCGCGAGCACATCGAGGCGGGCGAGGTCTACCAGGCCAACCTCTGCCGCGTGATGTCCGCGCCGCTCCCCGATCCGGCGGGAGTCGATGTCGACGCCCTGACCGCACTGCTCGCGCGCGGCAACCCGGCCCCCTATGCAGGAACGATTCGGCTCCCGGCCCACGGGGTCGAGATCGCCACCGCGTCCCCCGAGCTCTTCCTGCGCCGCAAGGGCCGGCACGTCGAGTCCGGCCCCATCAAGGGCACCGGCCGCACCGCCGCCGACCTGCTGCCCAAGGACCACGCCGAGAACGTGATGATCGTGGACCTCGTGCGCAACGACCTCGGCCGGGTCTGCGCCACCGGCTCCGTCACCGTCCCCGAACTGTGCGCGCTCGAGGAGCACCCCGGACTCGTCCACCTCGTCTCCACCGTCGCGGGCGAACTCGCCGACGGTGCAGGCTGGCCCCAGCTGTTCGCCGCGACCTTCCCGCCGGGCTCCGTCACCGGCGCCCCCAAATCCTCCGCCCTGCGCATCATCGAGGCCCTGGAGACCGCCCCCCGCGGCCCCTACTGCGGAGGCATCGGCTGGGTCGACGCCGACCAGGGCACCGCCGAGCTCGCGGTCGGCATCCGGACCTTCTGGATCGACCGCGAGACCCCCGGCGGCCCCCGGCTCCTCTTCGGCACCGGCGCCGGCATCACCTGGGGCTCCGACCCCGACCGCGAGTGGGCCGAGACCGAGCTGAAGGCCGCCCGCCTGCTGCGGGTAGCGTCAGGAGCCGTCGAAGCGACCGCGAACCAGGCGGGCGCGCACGAAAGCGGGAGGACCGTACGGTGAGGATCTGGCTCGACGGAGCACTGCGGGACGCCGACGACGCGAAGGTGTCCGTGTTCGATCACGGCCTCACCGTCGGCGACGGGGTCTTCGAGACGCTCAAGGCGGAGCACGGCAAGCCCTTCGCGCTCACCCGCCACCTGGAGCGGCTGACCCGCTCCGCCCGCGGGCTCGGCCTGCCGGACCCGGACCTGGACGAGGTCCGCCGCGCCTGCGCGGCCGTACTGGAGGCCCACCCGGTCCCGCTCGGCCGGCTGCGCATCACCTACACCGGAGGCGTCTCCCCGCTCGGCTCGGACCGCGGCGACTCCGGCCCGACGCTGATCGTCGCTCTCGCCGAGTCCGCCCCCCGCCCGGCCACCACGGCCGTGGTCACCGTGCCGTGGGTGCGCAACGAGCGCTCGGCCGTGACCGGGCTGAAGACCACTTCGTACGCCGAGAACGTCGTCGCGCTCGCCGCCGCCCACCGGGCCGGCGCCTCCGAGGCCCTCTTCGCGAACACCGTCGGCCGGCTCTGCGAGGGCACCGGCTCCAACGTGTTCGTCGTCCTCGACGGACAGCTGCACACCCCGCCCGTCGCCTCCGGCTGCCTCGCCGGCATCACCCGCGCCCTCGTCGTCGAGTGGGCCGGGGCCAAGGAGACCGACCTGCCCTTCGAGGCGCTGGAGCAGGCCGAGGAGGTCTTCCTGACCTCCTCGCTGCGTGACGTCCAGGCCGTCGTACGGATCGACGGGCGCGAGCTGGGCACCGCCCCCGGCCCCGTCACGGCCGAGGCCATGCGGATCTTCGACGCCCGCTCCGCCGAGGACGGCGACCCCCTGGCCTGATCCGGGACGGGGCGGGGCGAACCCGCTGTCATTCGGGCCGCGGGGCGGGTAGAACTCGAGTGATGACCACCACCCTGCGGCCGAGCGGGCCGCTTCAGCAGAGCACCGGCGGGGCGCGATCGCGCCCGTACGAGATCCGGGTCAACAGCAGACGCGTCGGATCCCTGCTGCTGGCCTGCGACACCCCCTTCGGGCCGACGGTCGCGGAGATCCGGGACCTCGTGGTCGAGGAGCCGGACCGTCGGCGCGGCCGCGGCACCGTCGCCGCGCTCGCCGCCGAGGAGATCCTGCGCGGCTGGGGCTGCCGGCGGATCCGCGTCTCGGTCCCGGCCGGCTCGGCGGGCGGCCTGCGCATGGCCGGCTCCCTCGGGTACGCCGAATACAGCCGCAACATGGACAAGCGGCTCCCGGCCGAGCCGCCGGCCCTCAGGGACGGGGTCACCGGCCGGCCGATGACGGAAGCCGAGTTCACGACCTGGCTCGCCGCCGCGAAGGAGGGCTACGCGCGGAACTGGATCGACCGCGGCATGTCCGAGGAGGCCGCGCGCGCGAAGTCGGTGGCCGACCACGCCTCCCTGCTGCCCCGGGGCCTGGCCACCGAGGGCGTCAGCTTCGGCGTGCTGGAGGCGGCCGGCGCGCCGGTCGGCACGGTGTGGGTCGCCCCGAGCGGGGAGGACGCGTACGTCTTCGACGTCGCGGTGGCCGAGGAGCACCGCGGCCGCGGCCACGGCCGGGACCTGATGCTCCTCGCGGAACGCACGGCCCTCGCCGCCGGCCACGGGGTGCTCGGGCTGCACGTCTTCACCGACAACACCCCGGCCTTGCGGCTCTACGAGTCCCTCGGCTACCTGCCCACGAACTTCAACTACGCCAAGGACCTGATCTAGGACCCGTCCGAGGCCAGCAGGCGGTCGGCGATCTCCTCGATGCGCTCGCGCAGGCCCTCCTGGCTCTTGCCGCCGTCGAGGCGCTGCCCGTCGATCACGTACGTCGGGGTGCCGGTCACGCCGATCGCCTTGCCCTCGGCCTGGTCGGCGTCCACGATCAGGATGTGCCGGCCGTCGATCAGAGCGGTGTCGAACTCCTCGGCGTCCAGGCCGAGTTCACGCGCCACCTCGAGGAGTACGGACTCGCCGTCCTTGCCGAGCTCCGCGGTGCGGGCGAGCACGGCCTCCACGTACGGCCAGCCCTGCCCCTGCTCGGCGGCCTCCTCGGCGGCCTGGGCGGCGGCGAAGGCGTGCTTGTGCTTCTCCAGCGGGAAGTGGCGCAGCCGGATGTCCAGCCGGTCGCCGTAGCGGGCCCGCAGGGCGCGTACGTCGTCCAGTGCGCTGTGGCAGTCCGGGCACTGGAGTTCGCACCAGACGTCGAGGATCACGGAATCGGTCATACGGACAGTCTCCCAGCACCTACTGGCTCGCACGGACCGGGACCTGGGGAGGAGCCGCGACCCGGAGATCTCCCGGAGATCCGTCCGGAGCGGGCTGCGGCCATGGCCGCAGCGGTGGTCGGCGGTGCAGGATGGATGGGGACAGAACGCCCGGCCCGCCGGCCGGGTCCGACCGACCGGATCGCCACTGGAGGCCCCGCATGCTCGCCGAGACCATTTGCTCCGCGGTGTCCGCGGCGGGCCTGGGCATCGCCGCACTGACCGCCTACCGCAAGCGCTTCCTGGCCGCCACGCGGATCGCGGCGTACGCGTTGGTACCGGTCGGCCTGGTGATGACGGGTGTCGTGCAGTGGCTGTCCGGGATCGTCTTCAAGCCGACGGTCTGGGTCGGCTTCGGGGTCCTGGGACTGGCCTGGCTGCTCTTCATGACCACCCGCGCGATAGAGCGGCGCGGGCTCGGATCGGGGGAGAAGCCCCCGAAGGAGCCGAAGGCCGCCAAGGGGCGCCCGGCCCGGGACGCCGTGGCTCCCGCGGCCTCCGCGCCCTCCCTGGGCGCAGGTGCCCGTCAGAAGCCGGACCGGGCGGCCGCCCCGGGCGAGGACTTCTCCGACATCGAGGCGATCCTCAAGAAGCACGGCATATGACATCGGCCCGGTCCGCGGGGGGATTCGGGCCGGGAACCACCTGATCTGACGGCATCCGACGGCCTCGCCCGCGCGGTTTGGCGTGTTGAGCACCGGACGCGGTTGCGCTGGGCCATCATCGCCCCGACATGCTCGACACATCGCAGGGTGAGCCGGCCGTTCCCCCGCCGGCCACCGCCCCCGCCGAGGAGCCGAGAGGCTGCCTCTTCGCGCTCTCCCAGCCGCCCCTGATGATCTTCCTAGGCGTGATCGGCGGTCTGCTGCTGCTCGCCGCCGTGCACGACCTCTTCCTGCTCTGAGCCCTGTTCCGTGCCCAGCTCCGATTTGCGCCGGGCCCGGTACGCCGCCACGTGCAGCCGGTTCCCGCAGGTCCGGCTGTCGCAGTAGCGCCGGGAGCGGTTGCGGGAGAGGTCCACGAAGGCCCGCCGGCAGTCCGGGGCCTCGCAGCGCCGCAGTCGTTCCTGCTCGCCCGAGACCACGATGAACGCCAGCGCCATGCCGCCGTCGGCCGCCAGGTGGTCGCCCACCGAGGCGCCCGGCGCGAAGTAGTGCACGTGCCAGTCGTAGCCGTCGTGGTTGGTCAGCTGCGGGGTGGTGCCGGCCGTCCTGACCAGCTCGTTGATCAGTACGGCGGCCGCGCGCGAGCTCGGCGCCGCGAAGATCTGGGCGAACTTCCCGCGCACCGCCCGCACGCCCGCGAGGTCGCGGGCGCTGAGCTCGCCGACGTCGCTGATCGCGTAGTCGTGGACGAAGGCGCGCAGCGCGTTCACGTCCGCGAGCCCGTCGGACTGGGTCGGCTCGGCCGACGTGTTCACCAGCGCGACGACGACGTCGAGCGCGCGACGGGTGTCGTGGGGGATCTGCACGGGGTCTCCCTCAAGGGCCGGGCCTGCGGTGACGGTCTGCTGCCGCCGCTGGGGGCCGACTCTAGCGGGTCCCTCCCAAGCGCACCGGCGCCGTCCGCGCGGGTGGCTCCCGCGTGAACAGCGCCGGCACTTCCGTATGTGGTTGTCCGCCGTACACCGTCGCCCCGAGTCGGACGGTGTCGAGCGGCCCCCGGCCGCGGCCGGGAGAGGGTTCCCTCTGTAGGCCTGGCTCAGGATTCGGCCAGGATGTGGGAGAGCTCCTTGTCGAGGTCGAAGTGCCGGTGTTCGGTTCCTGGTGGAACCGCGGCGTCCGTCCGCTTGAGGAACGACTCGAGTGCTCGGGCGGGTGCTTCGAGCAGTGCTTCTCCCTCCGGTGAGCTCAGGGCGATGCAGACGACTCCCTGACCGTGACTGCGTGACGGCCAGACGCGGACGTCGCCGGTACCGGTGGGCCGGTGAAGGCCCTCCGCGAGGAGGTCGCGGGCGAATACCCATTCGACCGTCTCCTCGGCGCCGGTGTGGAAGGTGGCGTGCACGGCGTAGGGATCGGCCGTGTCATACCGCAGGCCCGCGGGAACAGGCAGTGAGGACTCGCTCGACACAACGAGGCGCAGGTGCAGCTCGCAGCTGACCGTGGTGTTCATAAGCGCCAGGGCCTTTCGCTCAGTGTGCGCTCGGGGATTCGCACGTCGGCGAAATCGACATGCCACCTACGGTGCCGTTGTAAACCCCTCTGACCGTTTTGCGGACCTCTGGGTCCCTCGGACGGCGGATCCAAACGCCCATTCACGTGTGCTTCGCGCTCCGGTAGATTCGACCCCATGAACACGGGGAGTGACCGCGAGACCGACGAGTCCGCAGCCGAGTCCGCAGCCGAGTCCGCAGCCGAGTCCGCAGCCGAGTCCGCAGCCGGATCCGCCACGGCGGGCGCCGCCGGGGACGCCACCACGGAAGAGGCGCCGCACGTCTCCAAGGCGCCGGCCTTCATCAAGGCCCGCCGGGGTCTGCACCTGAGCTGGCAGGTCGGCGTCTTCGTCGTCGGCCTGGCCGTCATCGGCGCCGGCATCGCCATGCTGGTCCTGCCCGGCCCGGGCTGGGTCGCGATCTTCGCGGGCCTGGCGATCTGGGCCACCGAGTTCGCCTGGGCCCACCTCGTCCTGCGGTGGACCAAGCGCAAGGTCAGCGAGGCCGCGCAGAAGGCGCTGGACCCGAAGGTCCGCCGCCGCAACATCATCCTGACCAGCGTCGGGCTCGTCATCGCGGGCGCCCTGATCGGCTTCTACCTGTGGAAGTACGGGCTCGTCCTGCCCTGGAACCTCAAGGACCAGTGAGCGTGCCCGCCCATGGCGGAGAGCACCGCTGACATGCGGTAATGTTTGCGGTGCGTCCGGGCGATTAGCTCAGTGGGAGAGCACTTCGTTCACACCGAAGGGGTCACTGGTTCGAACCCAGTATCGCCCACCCGGACCAGAGGCCCGGAGACTTCACAGTCTCCGGGCCTCCGGCGTTTCCCCGGTCTTCGAAGTCCCGGTCCTCCCGGCCCCGAGCGGGGGCCCGGGCCGGCCCACGCGGGGCCGGCCCACCCGGCCGGCTACTTCAGCCGGCCGATCGCGTCCCGCAGCCGCCGGGCGTCGCGCAGGCGCTTCTCGTACGTCGCCCCCGCCGCCAGCAGCAGCACCCCGGCCAGAGCCGGCGGCAGCCAGCGCGGCAGCGCGTCGACCACCTGGACCACGTACGGGGTCAGCTCGTGCAGGGCCACCGCCGTCAGCGCCGCCCCGCCCAGCAGCAGCGGGGCCTGCAGCCGGTGCCGGGCCCCGGCCAGGGTCACCGCGAGCGCGGCCAGGCCCAGCAGCAGCGGCCGCAGCCAGTGCGGGTCGCCCCACACCGCGACGGTGCTCGGCAGCAGGGTCGCCGCCAGACCGGGGCCGTACGCCGTCCAGGACGGGGCCTCGGCGTCCCGGCGCCGCCGCAGGAAGCCCACCGCCAGCGCCGCCGCCGTCACCGGCAGGGTGTACGCCTCCGGGACCGTGACGTCCGAGGCCGCGAGCCGCACCCAGGTCGCCGCCAGGAACAGCGC
>NZ_JBSGXB010000255.1:0-11438 GCF_053609185.1 Streptomyces sp. NPDC054956
TCGTCAACACGCTGAGCAACACCGAGGGTGCCGCCGCGGGTCTGAACATCCAGGCGACCACCTCGTACGGCAACGTCACCGCCCGCAGCCTCTGACCTGCCCATTCGCCACCACCGTGGCTCCAGCACACACCCGAAACCGGCACAGCGAAGGGCCACAAAGAATGAGCACCACCCAGCACTACCAGGCCGCCGAACAGCTCCTGCGCCGGCCTGCCAGCCCCGGCGAGCTCGTCGTCGGCGACAAGGTCCGGCCGCAGTGGACCGACGGAGGCACCCGCTTCTGGTACGCGGTCGCCGACGGCGCCGGCCGGCGGTTCGTACGGGTCGATCCGGCGGCGGGCACCCGCGAGCCGGCCTTCGACCACGGCCTGCTCGCCGCCGCGCTGGCCGCCGCCTCCGGGCAGCGGGTCGACCCCGAGGCCCTGCCGTTCGCGGCCATCGAACCGGTCGGCGACGCCGTGGAGTTCGGAGCCTTCGGTGAGTACTGGCGCTGCCGCCTGGACGACTACGTCTGCGAGCGCGCCGAGTTCACGCCGCCGGGCAGCCCCCTCGACGTACCGTCGCCCGACGGGAAGTTCGCGGTGTCCCGGCGGGGCCACGACCTGTGGGTGCGCTCGCTGTCCGACGGCCGCGAGTGGGCACTGACCACCGACGGCGAGCCCGACCACGGATACGGCTACGGCCCCGACTCCACGAGCAACACCACCCTGCTGCGCAAGATCGGCCTCCCGTACCTGCCGCCTGCGGTGGCCTGGTCGCCCGACTCGACGAAGGTGCTGGCGCACCGCACCGACGAGCGTGAGGTCCGCCAAACCCACCTCGTGGAAACCCGCCCCGCCGACGGCGGCGCCCCGGTGCTGCACACCCAGCGGTACGCCTACGCCGGGGACGAGCACGTACCGCTGGCCGAACTGGTCGTCCTGGACGTCGCCGAGGGCACGGTGGTCCGCGCCCAGGCCGAGCCGCTGCTCATGCCGGTGTTCTCGCCGATCACGGCCAAGTGGGCGTGGTGGGCGCCGGACGGCTCGGCCGTGTACTACCTCGGCCGGCCCCGCGACCTGCGCACGCTCACCCTGTACCGGCTGGACCCGGACACCGGCGAGGTCACCACCGTCCTCAGCGAGACCGGGGACACCCGGGTGGAGCCCAACCAGTTCGGGTACGAGGCGCCGATCGTGCGGATCCTCGCCGACGAGGTCCTCTGGTACTCCCAGCGCGACGGCTGGGGCCACCTGTACCGCTACGACCTGCGCACCGGCGAGCTGCTCGGTCAGGTCACCTCCGGCCAGTGGGCGGTGCGGCAGATCCTGCGCGTCGACGAAGCCGAGCGGGTCGTGTACTTCACCGCCTCCGGGCTGGTCGACGAAGACCCGTACCGCCGCACGGTCTGCCGGGTCGGCCTCGACGGCTCCGGCTTCGCCGAGCTCACGGACGACGACCAGGACCACGTCGTCACCATGAAGGACGGTCAGGACTACTTCATCGACTCGGCGTCCACGGTCGACACCGCGCCGGTGACGACGGTCCGCGACTGGACCGGCCGGGTGCTGGTGGAACTGGAGCGCGCCGACACGAGCAAGCTCACCTCCACCGGCTGGACGGCGCCGGAGCGGTTCCGCGTCAAGGCGGCCGACGGGGTGACGGACATCTACGGGGTCCTTTACCACCCCCGCGGGTTCGACCCCGCCCGTCGCTACCCGGTGGTCGACAACCTCTATCCCGGCCCGCAGGTCACCCGGGTCTCCCCCTCCTTCGACCCCGGCGGGATGGGCCTCGACGCCGAACCCCTCGCGGCGCTCGGCTTCGTGGTGATCGCGCTGGACGGACGCGGCACCCCGGGCCGCAGCAAGGCCTTCCACGACGCCTCGTACGGCCACCTGGCCGACGCCGGCTGCCTGGCCGACCACGTCGCCGCCCTGCGCCAACTGGCCGAGACCCGCCCGTGGATGGACCTGGACCGGGCGGGCGTGTTCGGCCACTCCGGAGGCGGCTTCGCCGCGGCCCGCGCGATGCTGGACTTCCCCGAGACGTACAAGGCAGGAGTCGCACTCTCCGGCTCGCACGACGCCCGCCACTTCAACGCCGGCTTCGTGGAGACCTACGACGGCGCGGACAACCCCGAGGCCTGGGCCCGCACTTCGAGCATCGACCTCGCCGACCGCCTGGCGGGCAAGCTGCTCCTCGTCCACGGCGACATGGACGACCAGGTCCACCCGGACCACACGCTGCGCCTGGCCGACCGCCTCATCGCCGCGGACAAGGACTTCGAGCTGCTCATCGTCCCCGGCGCCGAGCACACGCTCATCGACCACCTCGCCTACGTCCGCAAGCGGTCCTGGGACTTCCTGGTCCGCGAACTGCTGGGCACGCAGCCCCCGGCCCACCGCCCGGCCCGGATAGCCCTCGGCCCGGAACTCCTGGCGGAACTGTTCGCCTGAGCCCGGGCGGCAGGGGGGGCGGGAGAACAACCGCGAGCGGCGGCTGTTAGCTTCCGTCCCGTGGCGGAGCACCAGCAGGAGACGAGGGCGGCCTACGACGGGGTCGTCGAGCTGTACGCGTCGTTGTTCGCCGACCGGCTCGAGACGCACCCGTTCTCGCGGAACATGATCGGCACCTTCGCCGAGCTGGTGCGCGGGGCGGGGAACCTGCGGGCGGCCGATGTCGGCTGCGGGCCCGGACACCTGACGGCCATGCTGCACGAACTGGGGCTGGACGCCTTCGGGCTCGACCTCTCCCCGGGCATGGTCGACCACGCCCGGCGGGCCCATCCGGAGCTGCGGTTCGACGAAGCGCGGATGGAGGCCCTGCCCGTCGAGGACGGCTCGCTCGGCGGCGTGCTGGCCCACTACTCGATGATCCACACGCCTCCCGGGGAACTGCCCGCGCTCCTCGCCGAGCAGGCGCGGGTCCTGGCGCCGGGTGGCCTGCTGCTGGTCTCGTTCTTCGCGACCGACGGGCCCGAGCCGGTCCGCTTCGACCACAAGGTGACCCCCGCCTACAGCTGGCCGGCGGACCGGTTCGCCGAGCTGCTGGCCGGGGCCGGGTTCGTCACGTTCGCCCGGCTGCTCCACGACCCGGCCTCCGAGCGGGGCTTCCTCGACGGCCATCTGCTGGCCCGCCGCCCTTGAAGCACGGCCCCGGACTTCGGAGCACCGGTCAGTCGACGGCCTGGTAGAGCGTGGTCCAGAAGTCGTTCATGGCACGCGGGGAGTCCGGGGTGGACAGTCCGACCTGGGTGAGCAGGACTCCGGTGAGCTGGTTGGTCCGGTCCGCGCAGGCGGTGGTGCCGGTACCGCCGAACCAGCCGAACTGGCCGGCGGGCGCGTAGTCGGCGCGCTGGGTGCGCACCGCCATCCCGAAGCCCCAGCCGTCGGCCGACCCCTGTCCGGACGACAGGTGGGCGACGTTGCCGAACATGGCCTGCCGGGCGGCCAGTTGCCCGGGCGAGAGCCGGTTGGTGGTCATCAGCTCCACGGCGGCCCGGGACAGGATCCGTTCGGTCCCGTGCATCCCGTGGTTCAGCAGCATCCGGAAGTAGGCGTGGTAGTCGTCGGCGGTGGAGACCAGCCCGCCGCCGGCGCCCTGGAACGCGGGCGGCGCGGAGGCCCGTCCCCCCGCAGCCTCGTCCCACACGAGGAACTCGCCGGTCTGCGGGTCGGGCCCGTACAGGGGCGGGAGCCGGTCGATCTTGTCGGCGGGCACGTGGAAGGCGGTGTCCTTCATCCCCAGCGGATCGAGGACGCGTTCGCGCAGGAACGCCTCCAACGACTGCCCCGTGACCCTGGAGACGAGTACCCCGACCACCTCGTTGCTGAGGTCGTACTGCCACCGCACTCCGGGCTGGTACTGCAGCGGCAGCTCGCCGAGGCGGCGCATCCACTCGTCCGGGTCGGGCGCCGGCCCGGACGCCACGCTGTAGTCGAGTCGCTCGAAGGTCGCGGCCCTGATCGGGGAAGCCATCCACTCGAAGTCGACGCCGAGACCGAACGTGGAGGTCAGCAGGTCGCGTACGGTGATCGGCCGCTGCGCCGGCACGGTGTCGTCGAGCGGTCCGTCGGGCCGCTTCAACACCTGCCGGTCGGCGAGTTCGGGCAGCCACCGGTCCACCGGGTCGTCCAGCCGCAGCCGGCACTCGTCGAGCAGGACCATCGCCGCCGCCATCGTGACCGGCTTGGACGTGGACGCCATCCGGAAGATCGTGTCCCGGCGCATCGGCGCGCCACCGTCGTGCCGCATCGTCCCGATCGCTTCGACGTGCGTGTGGTCGCCGCGGCCGACCAGGGCGACGAGCCCGGGGATCTTCTTGGATTCGACGTGCCGCGTCAGCACCTCGCGCAGTCGCCGCAGTCCTTCGTCGGAGAAGCCGCTGTCGCTCGTTCCCATGATGAATCTCCTGTTCGCAGTGCTGGTTCGCACGGCGGCCCGGTGGGTTTTCCACCTCTTCGAGCGGCCGTGTGAAGAGACTGCGGCCTTGACCCAGGGTCAAGGTCAACCCCCTGTGGCGAGGATGCGCGTTATCCTCGGCCCGGTGATCGTCCGGACGTCCCGGCCGTCGCCGGCGCGGTGCGCGAGACCGCGGCCGACCCCGATGCGGAGGTGCGCCGACCCGATGGCAGACGGGCTCACGATCGGTCAGGCGGCGGCGTTCGCCGGCGTCACGATCAAAACCGTGCGGCACTACCACCGGCTCGGCCTGGTCGCCGAGCCGGAACGCGACGGCTCCGGCTACCGTCGTTACCGGTCGGACGAGCTGTTCCGGCTGGTCCAGGTACGGACCCTGGCCGCGGCCGGCGTGCCGCTGGCCGAGATCGGTGACCTGCTCGACGCCGATCCCGAGACCTTCACCGCCACCCTGGACGACGTCCATCACCGGCTCACCGAACGGATCGAGGACCTGATCGCGCGCCGCGACAGGCTGCACCGCCTCGACCACGGCGACCGGGCCCTGCTGCCCGACCGGGCCTGCGCGGTCCTGGAACGGCTCGCCGAACTCGGCTTCGGTGCCGACTACGTGGCCGGTCAACGGGAGGCCCTGGTGCTGGCGAAGGCGCTGGTCCCGGAGATCTTCGACAGCTTCCTGACCCGGCTCGAACATTCGCTCGGCGATCCCGAGTCCGTCGAGCTGACCAAGCGCGGCTGGGACGCGAGGGCCTGGGATCCGGACGACCCGCGGATCGAGGAGCTGGCGTCCGCGCTGGCCGCCAAGCTGCTGGCCGACCGCGCGCTGCTGGCGGTGCCGACCGGGTTCCGCGACCGGTCCGACGCGGCCTCCCGGTACGGCATGGTCAACCAGCACCGGGAGGACGAGTCACCGTCCATCGCCCGGTTGAACACCCTGGTCGAGGCGCACCTGCGCGCGGCCGGCATCGCCGTTCCGGGTCGGTGACGGCCGCCTGCCCGACCCGGCGCCCCCGGGTTTCAGCCCCGCAGGGTGGCGACGGCCTTCTCGATGCGCTGGCGGCGCGTCTCGGGCCGCTTCGCGCTCTCGATGGCGCGCACGTGCTCGCGCTTGCGGCTGTGGGTCAGGTTGTCGAAGGCGGCGCGGGCGGCCGGTTCTTCGTTCAGGGCCTGGGCGAAGTCCGCGGGCTCGACGACGACGCGCGGCTCGGTGTCGAGCTCCAGCTCGACCTCGACCTCCTCACCGATCGCGACGTCCGCGGCCTGCCGGTTGGCGTTGCTGAGGCCGAGCAGGTGGCGGCCCCGCATGATGGCGACCCGGCTCTTCCAGGAGTGCCCGTTGACCGTGATGGTCACCGGCGGCCGCGCGCCCCCGTCGAGCGCTGCCACCACCTCGGGCGGAACCTCCAGGCCCCGCATGGGCTCGGGCGGCTCGACGAGGGTCCGAAACTTCATGATCCTTCTCCTGGTGTGCTGGGGCGGGACAACGCGGTCGCGGGCTACTCGGCGTAGGGCTGGTCGGTTCCCTGGTCGCTGTAACCGAGGCTCCAGACGTAGCCGTCCGGGTCGGCGAAGGTGCCGCCGTAGCCGCCCCACGGCAGGGCGCCGGCGGGCTTGAGGACCGTGGCGCCGGCCTCCTGGGCCTCCGCCATGATCTCGTCGACCCGCGCCTCGCTGCGGACGACGTAGGTCAGGACCAGTCCGCTGAAGCCGCTGCCCTCCGGGTCCGTGCCCACCTGCTGGGCCAGGCCCTCGCGGCTGTAGAAGCCGACGGGCGAGGCGCCGTCCGACGCGAAGAACACCGAGATGCCGAAGTCGCTCTGGACCTTCCAGCCGAGCCCCTCGGTGTAGAACCGCTTGGCGCGATCCATGTCACGGACACCGAGAAGTATCGAGCTGACGTGCGCTTTCATGTCTTGCTCCTTGCAGTGGACCGGCGCGTATTCGCCGGTCGAACGATATGACAAGAGGGCTGATCAGGGCGGGAGTTGGGGCCGGAAACCGGGACGGCGTGTCGAGCTACGCGGCGGACGCGGACTCCCAGGCGAACCCGTCCGCGTCGGTGACGGCGTCGGCATCGCTGCCGAGGACGATGCGGTGCGAGCCCGTGCCCTCGACGGGGACACCGAGGTCCTTGGCCAGGGCGCTGCGCTTGTACAGCGCGAGCTTCACCGAGCCGGACCCACCGGGGGTGAACTCGGCGTACTTGCCGCCGAAGCTCTTGGCCACGGTCAGGCCCCGGCCGACGTAGAACTGCTTGGTGGCCTTCACGGCCTCGACGCCGAGCAGCAGGACGACCTCGTCGATCTCGCGGGTGTCGGGGCCGGTGTCCTTCTTCTCCGAGGTCGCGATCTTCCAGATCGTCCCGTCCGGGGCCTGGACGACGCCGCTGTAGCCCCAGAACCCCTTCGCGGCGGGCTTCAGGACCGTGGCGCCGGCGTCCACGGCGGCGCCGACGAACCCGTCGACGATGGCCGGCCGGGACACCGTGAGCGCCAGGGTGAAGCCGCGGAATCCGGTGGAGTGCGCCTCGGACTCCCGCAGACGGATGTACCCGTCCACACCGAAGGCGCTGTAGAAGCGGCGGGCGGCCTCGAGGTCGGCCACTTCGAGGGTGACGGACGCGAGGGACGTGGGGGCTGCGGTGGAAGCGGTGGTTGCCATGACCATCACGCTAGGGGCTGGGTGGCGGCCGGGGCTTCTCGATTCCTGACCGGTCTGGAGACCTGCTTCGCCACGCACGCCGGCATCCCCTCCACCTTGATCGCGGCATCGGCGTCGTCGGCCGCCGCTTCCGCCGCCTGGCGCCGGAAGGCCCCGGGCGGCATGCCGACGAGCTCGGTGAAGCGGGTGGTGAACGTTCCCAGCGAGGCGCAGCCCACCTCGAAGCAGATCTCGGTGACGCTGAGGTCGCCCCGCCGCAGCAGCGCCGCAGCCCGCTCGATGCGCCGCGTCATCAGGTACGAGTACGGAGACTCGCCGTAGGCGGCCCGGAACTGCCGGCTCAGGTGCCCGGCGGACATGTTCACGTCCTGGGCGAGCGCCTCCACGTTCAGCGGCTGCGCGTACTCCCTGTCGATCCGGTCGCGGACGCGGCGCAGCCGCGCGAGATCGGCCAGGCGCTGCGCCTGGACGCGTGCCTGCCGCCATTCGGGCTTGCACATGAGAACGCTCCCCTTCGTCTTTCGCGGCTCAGCGCAGTTCCTGGATGCGGACCAGGTTGCCCGCGGGGTCGCGGAACGCGCAGTCGCGGACCCCGTACGGCTGCTCGGTCGGCTCCTGGACCACTTCGGTGTCGCCGGCCTGCACCTTCTCGAACGTGGCGTCGAGGTCCGGGGTGGCCAGCAGGATCCAGCCGTAGGTGCCCTTGGCCATCATCTCGGTGATGGTGCGGCGCTCGTCCTCGGTGACACCGGGATCGGCGGCGGGCGGCGCCAGCAGGATCGACGTGCCGGGCTGACCGGCCGGGCCGACCGTGATCCAGCGCATCCTGCCCTGCCCGACATCGCTGCGGACCTCGAAGCCGAGCACGTCGCGGTAGAAGGCGAGCGAGGCGTCGGGGTCGTCGTGCGGGAGGGCCGTCGTGTGAATGGTGATGTCCATGCCGAGCAGGCTAAAGCCGCTCCGCGCACCGCGCTTCTCGATTCCTGATCAGCTGCTTCGCGCCCGGCGCCCGATCCGGGACCGCGGGGCAGGTCTGACCTGATCCTCCTCGTACCTTGCGGTCAAAGAGCCGTTGGTTCCCGGCGCCTGACGACACAGCAGGCACCGCCGGACAACATCCGGGCGGCGCCACGGCAAGCCCTTCAAGACCTCAGCCACAGAAGGCGCGCCCACACGAAACCCGTCACCACGGTCACCGGCGACGACGGATTCGCTCAGCCCGATCCGACATCAACCACGCTGCTGCTTGTCCCGGCCGCAACCACCGTGATCGTGGGTCGCGGTCCAAGCGGTGGACCCACTCGGGAGCGCTGGGGCGCAGCCACAACCCGCAGGTGCCCAGGGCCTTTCCCTGTATTAAGAAGACACAGCCCCTACGGGCCTTCTGACCTGCGAAAACATCGAATGTGACCCGTTCCTGGGAACACGTAACCCGTTCCTGGGGATGGGTCGGTTAGCTATGTGCACATGCCCGCTGTGCTGCGGCGCCCGGCCTTGAGGCTCGGTTGACATGGAAGAAGTCCCTCGTGCTCCGTACGCCTTCGGCGGACCGCACATCAACGTCGGGATCCGCCGGGGCCGCCGGCTTGCCTCCGCCGACTCGGGCCTGAGCGACCGTGAGTTCCGCGTCCTGGTGTGGTACTGGTTCGCGACGGAGGAGCGCCAAGGTCCCGTCCAGATGACCGGTGTGGCCGTGGCGGCCGAACTCGGCATGACGCCGGGCGCCTTGTCCAAGACCATCAAGGTCCTCAAGGAAGCCCGTCTGCTGGTCGAGGCCGGTGGGATCGGCCGTACGACGTTCTACCGAACGACCCCGTACCTTGCGTTCATCGGCACGGGCTTCGAGCATCGTGAGGCGGTTTCCGAGTGGAATCCCCCGGAGATGAGCATTCCGAAGCCGAGGGACCGCGGGGGCAAGAAGATCAAGGGAGACGCGACATGAAGGTCCACCGGAGCGAGGACGTGCTGTACGTCCTCAAGCGCACGGGACGCGTCCTGAACCCGAACCAGCGCATCGTCGTCATGCTGTACGCGGCCGCCGAGCAGCGGCCGGACGGGTCTGTCTGGATCAAGGCCACCGAGCTCGCCGAGACCGCGGGGATGAGCGCCCCGGTGTTCTCCCGGACGCGCAAGGAGCTCGAGGCCCTCGGGTGGCTCGAAGAAGTCGACAGCATCGGCCCCGTGAGGGTGTACCGGCTGACGCCGACGATCGACGCCGAACGCGAGCAGCCGGCCACCCGCCTCAGGGCCGTGAGCAGCTGAGGCCACCGGGGCCCGGCTCGCGGAGTCAGAGGGCGCCCGGCGTGCACATCCCGCCGGTCAAGGTCTGGCCTCGGCCGTCCCGTTCCGCGCCGTCAGCTGGAAGAGGCGCGCGGTGTGCATGTAGGGCGGACGTGCGCTCGTCGCGAGTTCCAGTTGTTCGAGGTCGGCGTAGAACTCCGGCTCGTACTTGCGCGCGTCGTCGGTGATGTAGTCGCAGAAGCTGCGGATGCCGTAGTGCCGGACGTCCAGACAGCCGAGGCCCTGAAGGACCGGGATGATCTCTTCGGCCGCATGGAGGGTCAGCGTCGAATCGAACATCTCGGTCCGGAGCTGATCGGTGTCGAGCGAGGCCAGCGCGGCGGCGGGGTCCATCTCGCGAACGGCGATGTTCAAGGCCGCCGAGTGGCGGTTGATCGCCATCACCGAGAGCAGCCCGCCGCGCTTCAGCGGGGCGAGGACCGTGGCGAGGGTGCCCGGTACGTCGTCCATGTACTGAAGGAGGTTGTGGCACAGGACCACGTCGAATTCTCCGGCGGCGAGGTCCGCGGGCAGTGCGGTGACGTCGGCCCGCACGCAGGTGATGAGGTCGGTCAGGCCACCCGCCGAGGCCCGCTCGGTCGCGGCGGCCAGCATCGCGGGGGCGTAGTCGACGATGGTGACGTGGTGCCCGCGGGCCGCCAGGCGCATGGCGTCGCCACCGTCACCGCCGGCGATGTCGAGAACGCGCAGCGGCCCGGGGCCGAGGCCGTCGAGACGGCGGGCCAGGTTGGCCTCGGCGACCGTGTAGCGCAGACGGCCCCAAGGGGCGTCCTGCCATTCCTGCCAGGTCGTCATGGCGGTGCTGAACTTCTCGGAAGCTTCGGACATCCGGTGAAGATAGCTCGGACGAGGTCACCGGGCCGCGCCGGGCTACTGGTCCCAGTGGGCCGCTGTTTTCAGGAGGCGGTCGTTGGCGTCCGGGGAGCCGATCGTGATGCGGACGCCCTCGTCGCCGAAGGGGCGGACCATCAGGCCGGCCGCCTCGCAGGCGTCCGCGAAGTAGGCCGTACGGGGGCCCAGGCGCAGCCAGACGAAGTTGGCGTGGCTCTCGGGGACTTCGTAGCCCTCCGCGCGCAGGCCGGCGCTGACCCGGTCGCGTTCCGCCACCAGGTCGGCCACGCGTTCGCGGAGTTCCCGGGTGGCCCGGAGCGAGGCCAGGGCGGCGGCCTGGGCGGGGCCGCTCACGCCGAGCGGTACGGAGCAGGCGCGCAGCGCGGCCGTCACCCGGGGGTGGGCCACCGCGTAGCCGACGCGGAGCGCGGCCAGCCCGTAGGCCTTGGAGAACGTGCGCAGCACCGCCACGTTGGGCCGGTCGCGGTAGAGGTCGATGCCGTCCGGGATGTCTTCACCGGCGTCGACGAACTCGCGGTACGCCTCGTCGATGACGATCAGGACGTCGGAGGGCACGCGGTCCAGGAACCGCTCCAGCTCGGCGCGGCGCACGGCCGTGCCGGTCGGGTTGTTCGGGTTGCAGACGAAGATCAGGCGGGTGCGGTCGGTGACCGCGTCGGCCAGGGCGTCCAGGTCGTGCGTCTCGTCGCGCAGCGGCACCTGTACGGAGGTGGCCCCGGCGGCCCAGGTCAGCAGCGGGTACGCCTCGAAGGAGCGCCAGGCGAAGACGACCTCGTCGCCCGGGCCCGCGGCGGCGGAGACCAGGTGCTGGGTGATGCCCACGGAGCCGGTGCCCAGCACCAGGTGATCGGCGGGCACGTCCAGGCGCGCGGAGAGCTCGGCGGTCAGCTCGGCCGAGGAGGGGTCGGGGTAGCGGTTGAGCCGGCCCAGCCAGCTCTCGACCGCCCCGATCACCGACGGGAGCGGCGGGTACGGGTTCTCGTTCGAGGAGAGCTTGTCGACGAACTCGTCGGGCGCGGCCCGGCCCGGCACGTAGCGGGGGAGCGTGGAGACGTCGGCGCGCAGGCGCGGAACCGCCGGAGTGGCCGCAGCGGAAGGCGCACCGTTGGTCGGCTCGGACGTGGGCTCGGAGGTCGGATCGGGCATCGCTGGGGTCCTTTGGCGGCGTAAACCACCGTCCGGTCGCGCCGACGGGGGTGGGGGGGCGACCGGACGGGGCCC
>NZ_JBSGXB010000256.1:0-11435 GCF_053609185.1 Streptomyces sp. NPDC054956
CCCTCCTCCGCCTTGCGATGCACGGCACCGGACACCGCGGGCTGATCCGGCCTGATCCGAAAGACACGCCCTAGGGGGTTGGATGGGCCAACAAGATCGGAGAGTGGCATGCTCCGGTGAGCCGGGCTACATGATCGAGGGGGCAGCGGGGTGCTGGAACGCCTGGAGTTGGAAGCCTTTCTGACGCTGGCCGAGGAACTGCACTTCGGCCGCACCGCGGAACGCCTGCACGTGACGACCGGCCGCATCAGCCAGACCATCAGCCGGCTGGAACGCCGCATCGGAGCACCGCTGTTCGACCGCAACAGCCGCAAGGTGACGCTGACCGAGGTGGGGCGGCAACTCCGTGACGACCTGCTGCCCGCCTACGAGCAGATCGGCGCCGGTCTCGCCCAGGCCATCGCCGTGGGGCAGGGCGCACGGGTCAAGGGCGTGGTGCGCGTCGGCTGGTCCGCGCCGTGGTGCGGAAACCTCATGGTCCGGGCCGCGGACCTGTTCCGGGTCCGCCATCCCGGCTGCGACGTGCAGATCCAGGAGATCCAGCTCCGCGACCCGCTCGGCGGCATGCGGGCCGGCGAAGTGGACGTCCAGCTGACCGAGTTCCCCATCCGTGAACCGGACATCGAGCTCGGGCGGCTGCTCTTCGCCGAGCCCCGGGCGCTCATGGTCCCCGCCGACCACCCCTTCGCGCGGCAGGAGTCCGTATCTCTGGAGGACCTGGCCGACGCCACGTTGGTCACCCTCGACGACGAGCGGATACCGCGCTATTGGATGGACCACTACTTCCCCCGCCGGACCCCCTCCGGCCGCCCCGTCCCGCAGGGCCCCGCCACGAACTTCTGGCCGGAGGTGCTGGTGCACGTGGCCTCGGGCGTCGGGGTCAGCACCGTCGCCGCCCGGGCCGAGGACTACCACCGCCGTCCCGGTCTCGCCTTCGTCCCGTTCCGCGACGCCCCGACCATCGACTACGGCCTCATGTGGCCCGTCGCCGGGAAGAACCCCCTGGTCACCCCGTTCCTGGAGATCGTCGACGAGCTCACCGCGGGCACCGCCACCGCCCCGGCGAGCCGAGGCTCGACGGGGCGGAGGGGGGCGCCGCGATCCGGCTAGGGCACCACGCAGATCACCTGGGCGGTGATCTTCTGGGCGATGGCTCCGGTGTTGGTCATGCGCACGCGCCAGCCGTTTCCGTCGGGGACCGAGTCGTTGATGAACACGTAGTAGCCCGAACTGAACCCGCCGCCCCCGCTGGGGACCTCGTTCGCGTTGCAGAAGGCGCGGGCGGTGGCGACTCCGCCCCTTGCGGCCACGTTGGCGGAGAAGCCCTGTCGCACGGTGTGGGGGTACGAGGAACAGTTCGCCTCGGCGTTGAGGGACCCGAAGGTGCCGCCCATGCGGGTGCCGCGGACCCACCAGCGGACGCCGTCGGAGTAGCTGTCGCTGAGGAAGAGGCGTCCGCCGATGGCCGTGCCGCCGCCCCCGCTGGGCACCTGGCCGGCGGGGCAGTCGGCCCAGGAGGCGCGGGTCTCGCCCACTTGGATGTGCTCTTCCAGGTGGGTGGATTCGTAGGTGGCCTGGGGCACGCAGATGGCCTGCGCCTCCAGATAGCCCGTCTCCTCACCCAGGTTGACGGCATGGCCCTCCCAGCTGCCCTGGTCGCCGTCGGTGCCGGTGAGGAAGACGTTCGGGCCCAGGGTCCGGCCGCCGCCCCCCGAGTAGTTCGTTCCGTCCGGGCACTTGGCGGGGACGTACTCCTCGGCCCCCGGGCCGACGGACCGGAACCCCGACTCGACCCGTGTGTGCTGAACGCGCACGGTCGGCCGCGAGGGGGCGTCCGTGGCCCGTGCGGCGGAGGTGGTGAGTCCGGTGGCGGCGAACAGCAGGGCGGCGGCCAGGGCGGGGGTACGGAGCCTTCTCATCTCGGCGCGGTGCCTTTCGGGCGAGGGGGTCATCGGCAACACCCCCATGCCCCGGCCCCGCACGCGCATCCACGGCGTCATCCCTTCGGCGCAGGCAGTATCGATACCGCTGTCCCGAACGGCGGCAGCGCGCGTACGCCCCTCACGCGCCGATGCGCACCAGCGCGAGGGTGATGTTGTCCGGGCCCCCGGCCTCGATCGCGGCCTTCCACAGCTCGAACGCCGCCTTGCCGTCGTCGTGCACGCGCAGCACGTCGTCGATGGCCTCGTCGGGCACCGGGTCGGTCAGCCCGTCGCTGCACACCAGGTAGCGGTCGCCGGGGGAGAGCGGCAGGTCCGTCACGTGGGGCGTGAGGACGTGCTGGGCGCGGGTTCCGCCGAGCGTCTGGGTGACGGCCGACGTGGTGCGGTGCCCGGGCAGCGGCGGCGGGCTGTCGTCCACGCTGACCTGGTGCAGCCCGTCCGCGGTCGCCCGGAACACCTTGCTGTCGCCGACGTTGAACGACAGCAGCGAGTCCTCCAGTACGACGGTGCCGGCGATCGTGGTGCCCATGGCGGTCAGATCCGGACGGCCCTCGGTGGCCGAGGACACCGCCCGGTTGCAGAGGTTCAGCGCGTTCTCCACGGCCTGGACCCCGTCCAGCGAAGGGCCGAGCAGGGCCAGCTGGCGGACGACCAGCTCGCTGGCGACCTCCCCGGCCGGCTGTCCGCCGAGCCCGTCGGCGACCGCGACGACGAGCGGTCTGCCGAGGGGGAACAGCAGCGTCTGCGGGCTGCGGGTGATCGTCCCGCACAGGGTCCACGGTCCGATGACGAGGCTGTCCTCGTTGTGATCGCGGACCAGCCCCACATGGCTCAGGGCGGTCACGGCTATGTAGGCCACCACGACGTCCCGCCTCTCCGCGACGGCAGACGCGTCCCTCACCCCCATTGTCGCGCCGCTCGGCATGCGGCGCGTGATCTGCCGGAGCAGGCTGGTCCTGGGCCACGGAGGGCCTGAAGGGGGCGATGGGGCTGAGGGACCGAGGCACCTGAGCGAAGGGACTGCGGAAGATGTTCGCGAGGCTGAGTACCTACCAGGGATCACCGGTTCCCTCAGGGGGAGACCTGACCGCGAATTCGGAGGCGATCGTCCAGCGGGTACGGGACGTTCCCGGCTTCCGGGGCGTGTACTACCTGGTCGACCGGGCCTCGGGCCGGGCCGTGTCGCTGACCTTGTGGGAGGACGAGCGGACCATGCGGGAGAGCGAGGAGCTCGGCACCCGCATCCGCGAGGAAACGGCCCAGCGGGAGGGCCAGGGGATCGTCTCGGTCGAACGCTTCGAGGTCGGGTTCAGCCACCTCGAACCGTAGGGCAGTGGCCCGGAGCCACGGGGCAGTGGCTCACCGGGGCAGCGGCTCATCGGGGCAGCGGCTCAGCCCGCGCTCCCCGCGGCGGCCACGGCCTCCGCGACCGTCCGCGCCATCGGCGTGGTCGGGCGGCCGATCAGCCGGGCCAGGTCGCCGGAGGTGCCGGCCAGCCGGCCGCGCTCGATGGCCAGGTCCACGTCGACCAGGATCTCGGCGAACGGGGCCGGTACCCCCGCACCCGTCAGGACGGAGAGGTGGGCCTCCGGGGTCACGGCGTGGTACGCGATCTCCTGCCCGGAGGCCTCCGCCACCGCCGCCGCGTACTCCGCGAAGGACCAGGCCACGTCGCCGCTGAGCTCGTACGCCGTGTCGAGGTGGCCCTCGCCGGTCACCACGGCCGCGGCCGCCGCCGCGTAGTCGGCCCGGGCGGCCGAGGCCACCCGGCCCTCGCCCGCGTTGGACAGGACCGCCCCGTGTGCGAGCACGGGCGCCAGGTTGCCGGTGTGGTTCTCGGTGTACCAGCCGTTGCGCAGGAAGGTGTACGGCAGGCCGGAGGCGAGGATCAGTTCCTCGGTCGCGCGGTGCTCGGCGGCCAGCTCGAAGTCGGCTTCGGGCCCGCCCAGGATGCCGGTGTAGGCGAACTGCGCCACCCCGGCCTCCTTCGCCGCGTCGATCACGGCGGAATGCTGGGGCACCCGGCGGCCGACCTCGCTGCCGGAGATCATCAGTACCCGGTCGCCGGACCGGAAGGCCCCGGCGAGCGTCTCGGGGGCGCTGTAGTCGGCGATGCGCAGCTCGACGCCGAGGGCGGCGAGCGGGGCGGCCTTCTCCTTGTCGCGGACGACGGCGGCGATCTCCCCGGCGGGGATCCCCTTGGCGAGCAGCTCGTCGATGACGAGACGGCCGAGGGCTCCGGTGGCTCCGGTGACGACGATGCTCATGGTGAACGACTCCCTGGTGTTGCTTCCGGCTGCCCGGCTTCCGGGCCCGTGCACTCACCGTACGGGGGGCACTATCGATTGCACAGTACCCACTTTGAAGTAAGGTACTGGCATGGGAGTAAGTGAGAAGTGGGCCCAGGCCGAGGCCATGTGCCCGCACCGGCTCGTCCTGGAGCACGTCACCAGCAGGTGGGGAGTCCTCGTCCTGGACGCCCTGCTCGACCGCTCGTACCGGTTCAGCGAACTGCGCCGGCAGATCGCCGCGGTGGCCAAGGTCAGCGAGAAGATGCTGACCCAGACCCTCCAGACCCTGGAGCGCGACGGCTTCGTGCACCGCGACGCCAAGCCCGTCATCCCGCCCCGCGTCGACTACTCCCTCACCCCCCTGGGCCGCGAGGCCGCCGAACGGGTCCGCGCCCTCGCCCACTGGACCGGCGTGCGCATGGACGACGTGCAGAAGGCGCGCGAGGCGTACGACGAGGCGAAGCGGCAGGAGGCTGCGCCGAACTAGCGCGCCGAACTAGCGCGCCGAACCAGCGCGCCGAACCAGGGCGCCGAACCGGCGCGCCGAACCGGCGCGCCGAACGCGCGCCGAACTAGCGCACGGCCCGCGCGTGCTCCAGGAACGCCGTGAGGCCCACCTCGAAGGCGGCCTCCGCACGCCCCGCCCCCTGTGCGGCCAGCGCCTCGGCCAGGAGCGGGGTCTGCGGGGTCGGCTCCCACATGGCGTCCGGCGCCGCGAGGTCCAGGGCCGAGCCCAGGACCAGGTTCTCCAGGCCCGTCAGCAGCGGCATCACCTGCTCGGGGCGGAAGCCCGCCCGCAGCATCAGCCCGACCGCCTGCTCGTACTGCGCGAGCACCGCGGGCGCCCGCACCGGCGTGGTCATCAGCAGCGGGATGGCGCGCGGGTAGGCGGCGAAGGCGGCCCGGTAGGAGCGCGCCCAGGCCTCCAGCGCCGCGTCCCAGGGCTCGGTGGCCAGGGCCCCGCCGTCGATTCCGGCGCACACCCGCTCCCGTATCAGCTCGATCACCCCGGCCCGGCCGTCCACGTGGTGATACAGCGACCCGGTCTGCACCCCGAGCGCCCGGGCGATCTGCGGAACGCTGAACTCGCCCTGCTCCGCAAGGAGTTGCAGGGCCGAAGCGCCGATCCGCTCCCGGTCGATCAAGGGGGTGCGAGGCCGCGCCATCGTTTTTCTCCCGCCGTCAGGTCTTCCCGTACGCCAAAACCGGAGGCTACATTGCCGCAAACCGAAAGCCTTTAGGTTTTCGTTCCCCAGCCGCGTGCCGTTCGCAGAAGGGTGCCTCCCCATGCCCGAAACGCCAGAGCCACCGAGACCCGCACCCGGTACCGACCTGCGCCGCGGCGCGCTCGGGACCGCCGACATCTCCTTCTTCGTCGTCTCCGCCGCCGCGCCCCTCACCGTCATGGCCGGAGTCGCCCCCGTCGCGATCCTGCTCGGCGGCATCGGCGCCCCCGCCGGCTACCTCCTCGCCGGCCTCACCCTCGCGGTCTTCGCCGTCGGCTTCACCACCATGAGCCGCCACGTCCGCAGCGGCGGCGCCTTCTACGCGTACATCTCCCAGGGCCTCGGCAAGCGCGTCGGCATCGGAGCCGCCCTGCTCGCCCTCATCGGCTACAACGGCATGGAGATCGGCGTCTACGGCCTCCTCGGCACCACCACCGCCGACACCGCCCACGCCCTGGCCGGCGTGGACGTCCCCTGGCTGCCCGTCTCCCTCGCCGGCCTCGCCCTCATCTGGTACGGCGGCTTCCGCTCCATCGACTTCGGCGCCAAGCTGCTCGGCGTGCTGCTCGTCGCCGAGACCGGGATACTCGTCCTGCTCGCGGGCGGCGTCCTCGTCAAGGGCGGCGCCCACGGCCTCTCCGCCGGTTCCTTCGCCCCCGGCGCGGTGCTCGTCCCCGGCACCGCCGCCGTCCTGGCCTTCGCCTTCGCCGCGTTCACCGGCTTCGAGTCCACCGTCATCTACCGCCGCGAGGCCCGCGACCCCGACCGGACCATCCCGCGCGCCACCTACATCGCCGTCGCCTTCCTCGGCCTCTTCTACGCCTTCATCGTCTGGACCGTCATCCAGGCCTTCGGCGCCGGGGAAGTCCTCGCCGCCGCCGGCGAGGACCCCGGCGGCCTCTTCTTCACCGCCATCACCAGCTACGTCGGCCCCTGGGCGGCCGACCTGATGCACGTCTTCATCGTCACCAGCGTCATCGCTTCCCTCCTCGCCTTCCACAACGCCATCAACCGGTACGCGCTCGCCCTCGCCGAAGAAGGCGTACTGCCCGCCGTCCTCGGCCGCATCCACCCGCGCCACGGCTCCCCGTACCTCGCGGGCGCCGCGCAGACCGCCCTGGGCGCCGTCATCGTCCTCGGCTTCGCCCTCGCCGGGGCCGACCCCTACCAGCAGCTCCTGCTGTGGGTGAACACGCCCGGCATGGTCGGCCTCATGGCCCTGATGCTGCTCGCCGCCATCGCCGTACCCGTCTACTTCCGCCGCATCGACCACACCGAGGGGCCCTGGCGGACGGTGATCGCACCCGTCACCGCCGCCGTCCTCCTCGCCGTCGCGATCTGCCTGGTCGTCTCCAAGGTGGACCTGTTCACCATGGCCTCCACCACCGTCAACACCGTCCTCGTCGCCCTCGTCCCCGCCGTCTTCCTGGCCGGCCTCGTCCTCGCCCAGCGGCTGAAGACCCGCCGGCCCGAGGTCTACGCCCGCTTCGCCGAAGAGCCCGCCGCCGGAGCGGCCGATGCCGCCGAACCCGCCGAACCCGCCGGAGCCACCGAAGCCGCCGGAGCCGCCGAAGCCGCCGAACCCGCCGGAACCGCCGAAGCCGCAGGCCCCGAAGCCCCCGGAGGCCCCCAGGGCCCCGGAGCCCCCGAAGGAGAAGATCAGCCGTGCCCGCTGCCGACACAGTCCTCACCGGAGCCCGCGTCCGCACCCTCGACCCGGCCCGCCCCGAGGCCCGCGCGGTAGCCGTCCTTGACGGCGAGATCGTCGCCGTGGGCGACGAGGCGGACGTCCGCGACTGGCGCGGCCCCGGCACCGAGGTCCTCGACCTCGGCGGCGCCACCCTCACCCCCGGCCTCACCGACGCCCACAGCCACCCCGTCTGGGGCATCGAGATGGCCACCGGCACGGACCTCTCCGCCGTCCGCGACCTCGACCAGCTCCGCGCCGCCCTGCGCGGGGCCCGCCGCGGCCCCGGCGGCTGGGTCACCGGCTTCGGCCTCGACCACAACGCCTTCGGCGGCCGCCCCGTCGACAAGGCGCTGATCGAGGACGCCCTGGACGGCGCCCCCGCCTTCCTGCGCCTGTACGACGGCCACTCCGCCCTCGCCTCCGGCGCGGCCCTGACCGCCGCCGGAGTCACCGGCCCGCGCACCTTCGCCCAGCGCTCCGAGATCGTCTGCGACGATTCCGGGCGGCCCACCGGCCACCTGATCGAACACGCCGCGATGGACCTCGTGGGCTCCCTGGCCCCGAAGCCCACGTCCGCGGAACGCCGCGGCCGCCTGGGCGGGCTGCTCCGCGACATGGCCGCCACCGGCCTGACCGGCGCCCACGTCATGGACCTCGGCGACGGCGACGTACCGGCGCTGCTCGCGGGCGCCGAGTACGAGGGGGACCTGCCGCTGCGGCTGCGCCTGTCCCCCTGGTGCATGCCGGGCGCCACCGACGACGACCTGGCCGAGCTCATCGACATCCAGCTGCTCGGCGGCCGCCACTGGCAGGTCGCCGGCGTGAAGTTCTTCATGGACGGCACCGTCGAGGGCGGCACCGCCTGGCTGGAGCACGCCGACTGCCACGGCCGGGGCACCGACGCCTTCTGGCCCGACCCCGACGCGTACGCCCGGGCGGTACGGGTCCTCGACGCGGCCGGGGTCCGCACCGCGACCCACGCCATCGGCGACGCGGCGGTCCGCCACGTCCTGGACACCGTGGCCTCGCTGGGCGCACAGGCCCGGATGCGGCACCGGATCGAACACATCGAGACGGTCCCCGACGACCAGCTGAAGCGGTTCGCGGAGCTCGGGGTGATCGCCTCGATGCAGCCGCCGCACACCGCGTACACCCGGGCCGACCACGGCGACGAGTGGTCCAAGCGGCTGGGGGCGGAGCGGGCCGGCCGTGCCTGGCGCTGCCGGGACCTGCGCGAGGCCGGCGCGGTGCTGGCCCTCGGCTCGGACTGGCCGATCGCCCACTACGACGCCCGCGGGGTGCTGTCCGTGGCCCGCAGCCCCCTCGGCGCGGCCTCGGCCGGTACGGGCGCCTGGCGCGGGGCGGCCCTGACGGGGCTGATGGCCCTGGAGGGCATGACCACGCACGCCGCGCTCGCGGCGGGGGAGGAACGGGTGGCGGGCCGGATCGCGGCCGGCTTCCGGGCCGACCTGACGGCCTTCGGCGTGGACCCGGTGGACAGCCCGCCGGACGAGCTGGCCGGGGCTCCGGTCCGCCTCACGATGTCGGGCGGCCGGATCACCCACCGGGGGTGAGGCCCACCCGGGTGAGGATCAGCGCTGGAAGCGGGCCAGTGCCGGAATCCTGAGAACGGCCGCCGCCACCGGATGGCGGCCCGTCTCCTCCGGGCGGCGCGGCAGGCGGTGCGGCAGGGAGCCGTACCAGGCGCGGGAGACGGTGTAGCCGAAGGCCAGGCAGAGCATGCCGCCCACGGCGTCGAGCCAGAAGTGGTTGGCGGTGGACACGATCACGATCAGTGTCGCCGCGGGGTAGAGCAGGCCCAGGATCCGGGCCCAGGGGGCGGAGGCGACCGCGAAGATCGTCAGCCCGCACCAGAGCGACCACCCTATGTGCATGGAGGGCATGGCCGCGTACTGGTTCGACATGTGCTTGAGGTTGCCCGAGGCCATGGAGCCCCAGGTGTGGTGCACGAGCACGGTGTCGACGAAGTTCTGCCCGTTCATCAGCCGGGGCGGCGCGAGCGGGTAGAAGTAGTAGCCGAGGAGCGCCACACCCGTGGTGGCGAAGAGGACGAGCCGCGTCGCCGCGTAACGCCCCGGATGAAAACGGTAGATCCACACCAGGACGCCGATGGTCATCACGAAGTGGAGCGTGGCGTAGTAGTAGTTCATGCCCACGATCAGCCACGTCACCGAATTGACGGCGTGGTTGACGGATTCCTCCACGGCGATGCCGAGGGTCCGCTCCGTCCGCCAGATCCAGTCGGCGTTCGCGAGGGCGGCCGCCTTCTGCTCGGGCACGGCGTTGCGGATCAGCGAGTACGTCCAGTAGCTGACCGCGATCAGCAGGATCTCGAACCAGATCCGGGGCCGCCGGGGTACGCGCAGCCGCGAGATCAGGGTGCGCTCGGACGAGGCCGGGCGGTCCTGGCTCTCGGTCACGGTGGGTGACGAGACGTCCGTCCGGGTATCCAGTGTCTTCACGCTCGCTTCACCCATAGGGAAAGAGTCTGCCAGATGCGTTCTCGCCTCCGATCATCCCTTGGGACGGTCTTGGCCGCAGCCCGTCCACCTCGCGGACGACTCGTGGCCATCAGTCCCTAAGGGTTCCGGGGCCCCGACGCGGTCGACCCGCGGACCACCAGCTCGGGCAGGAAGACGAACTCGCTGTGCGGGGCCGGGGTGCCCCCGATCTCCTCCAGCAGGGTCCGTACCGCCGCCTGACCCATGGCTTGCACGGGCTGGCGGATCGTGGTGAGCGGCGGATCGGTGAACGCTATGAGCGGGGAGTCGTCGAAGCCCACGACCGAGACGTCCTGCGGGACCCTCAGGCCCTGCTGCCGCGCGGCCCGGATCGCCCCGAGCGCCATCATGTCGCTCGCGCAGACCACCGCCGTGCAGCCCCGCGAGATCAGCGCGGAGGCCGCGGCCTGGCCGCCCTCCAGGGTGTACAGGGAATGCTGGATGAGCTCCTCGACCTCGGCCTCGCCGAGCCCGAGCCGCTCCTTCATGCCCAGCCGGAAGCCCTCGATCTTGCGGAGCACCGGCACGAACCGCTTGGGGCCCACGGCCAGCCCGATCCGGGTGTGCCCGAGGGCGGTCAGGTGGGTCACCGCGAGCTGCATGGCGGCCCGGTCGTCGGGGGAGACGAAGGGGGCCCGCACCTTGTCGGAGAAGCCGTTGATGAGGACGTACGGGACGCCCTGTCCGCGGAGTTGGTCGTAGCGGCCCATGTCGGCGGTGGTGTCCGCGTGGAGCCCGGAGACGAAGATGATCCCGGAGACCCCTCGCTCGACGAGCATCTCCACGAGCTCGTCCTCGGTGGACCCGCCGGGCGTCTGCGTGGCCAGCACCGGCGTGTACCCCTGCCGGGTCAGTGCCTGGCCGATGACCTGGGCGAGCGCCGGGAAGATGGGGTTGTCCAGCTCGGGGGTTATCAGGCCGACGAGCCCCGCGCTGCGCTGGCGCAGTCGTACGGGGCGTTCGTAGCCGAGCACGTCGAGAGCGGCCAGCACGGATTCACGGGTGCCTGCGGCCACACCGGGCTTGCCGTTGAGCACGCGGCTGACTGTGGCTTCGCTGACCCCCGCCTGGGCTGCGATGTCGGCTAGCCGTGCGGTCACGGGATTGGACTGTACCGGTCGCACGCTACAAAGCCCACCAGGTGCACGAATCCGGGGGAAGCCGGACGGTCCGCCCGTCCGTCTCCACCGGGGCGCTGGAGAGTACGGGGCGCCCGGGGGAGGGGAGTTCGAGCACCACGGGCCGGGTGTTGAGGGTGCAGGCGAACCCGGGCCGAGTGAAGAGCAGGGCGTCTTCCGGCGCGGACTGCCAGGTCAGGGGACCTGCGTCCGGGGAGCCGAGGCCGGGCAGTGCGCGGCGCAGTTCCAGGGCGGCGCGGTACAGCTCCAGGGTGGAGTGCGGGTCGCCGGTCTGGGCGGCCACGCTCAGTCCGGCCCAGTCGGCCGGCTGCGGCAGCCAGCTCCCGCCGTCGCCGAAGCCGTACGGGGCTTCGGTGCCGGACCAGGGGATCGGCACGCGGCAGCCGTCGCGCAGCCCGTCCTGGCCCTCGCCCCGGGCGAAGGCCGGGTCCCGGCGGACGGAGTCCGGGAGGTCGAGCACCTCGGGCAGGCCCAGCTCCTCGCCCTGGTAGACGTACGCCGACCCGGGCAGCGCCAGCATCAGGAGGGCGGCCGCCCGCGCCCGGGCCAGGCCGCGCGCCCCGCCCCCGTACCGCGTGACGTGACGTACGACGTCGTGGTTGGACAGCACCCACGTCGTCGGGG
>NZ_JBSGXB010000257.1:0-11420 GCF_053609185.1 Streptomyces sp. NPDC054956
GGCGCCCCCGCCGGAGGCACCCCCAGCCCCTCCGGCGTTTGAGGACCGGGGGTCGGGGGGCTGGCCCCCGTGCAGCGGCGCCGCGGGGGTGGGGCCGCCGGAGGGCCCCGGTCGGGGGTCTGTAGGCCGGCCGCGGGCCTCCGTAAGACCTCCGGCCGGGGCCGGTTCGGGGCGGCGGTCCGGGAAGACGCCGCCCCCGTTCCCCCGCGGGCTACGCGCCTTCGCGGAAGCGTGTGGTGCGGTGCACCGGGTCGGTGTCGATGTGCGGGATCACGTGCTCGCCGATGAGCTTGATGGTGGTCATCGTGTCCTCGGGCGAGACACCGGTCGGCAGGCCGAAGGAGAGCTGGTCGGCACCGGCCTCCTCCCAGCGCTTGCACTGCGCGCGGACCTCGTCCGGGTCCCCGCAGATCAGCAGCTCCTCGGCGATCAGGAGCTCGATGATCTCCGCGTTGTACTCGGGGAGCGTCTCGGGCCACTGCGGGATCGCCTCGGGCCGCGGGAAGGTGTCGTGGTAGCGGAAGACCAGCGACTGGAAGCGGTTCATGTTGGCGTTGACGGCGATCTCGACGGCCTTGTCGTGGGTCTCGGCGCAGATCGCGGTCGAGGTGACCATGACGTTGTCGTTGACGAAGGCGCCGATGGCCTTCGCCTCCTGGATCGCGGTCTTGTACTGGTCCAGCACCCAGGCCATGTCGGAGACCTTCTGGACGCTGAAGCCGAGGACGCCCAGGCCCTTCTTGGCCGCCATGGCGTACGAGGCCGGGGAGCCGGCGGCGTACCACATGGCCGGGTGGGCCTTGCCGTACGGCTTGGGGAAGATCTTGCGCGGCGGGAGCGACCAGTGCTTGCCCTGGAACCCCTCGTACTCCTCCTGGAGGAACATCTTGGGGAACTCGGCGATGGTCTCTTCCCAGATCTCCTTGGTGCCGTTCATGTCCTCGATGCCGGGAAGGAAGCCGAGGATCTCGTGGCTGCCGGCGCCGCGGCCGGTGCCGAACTCGAAGCGCCCCTTGGAGAGGTGGTCGAGCATGGCGACCTTCTCGGCCACCTTGACCGGGTGGTTGACCGGGGCGAGCGGGTTGAAGATGCCGGAGCCGAGGTGGATGCGCTCGGTGGCGTGAGCGAGGTACCCGAGGAACACCTCGTTCGCCGAAAGGTGCGAGTACTCCTCCAGGAAGTGGTGCTCGGAGGCCCAGGCGTACTTGAAGCCGGACTTGTCCGCCTGGATGACGTACTCGGTCTCCTCGATCAGCGCCTTGTGCTCTGCCTCGGGGTCGACCTTGGACCGCGCCTCAGGCACGTATCCCTGCACAAAGAGCCCGAATTCCAAGGGGATTCACCGTCCTTTTGTTTCTGACGTTGCGTCAGATTCGATGTCACGACTGTTCCACCGCTGGGGCGGGAGCGTCAATACCTGACGCTCCATCAGATAACCTGGAAGGCAGGTCGAGGGCGCCTCACAGGACGCTGACGCCCGCCATCCAGCCGCCGTCGATCACGAACGGCTGGCCGGTGATGTACGAGGAGTCCTCGCTGGTCAGGAACAGCGCCAGCTTCGCGATCTCCTCCGGCTGCCCCACCCGGCCCATCGGCACGACGCGCTGGTAGAGCTCCGCCATGGCGTCGCGCGCCTCCTGGGGCAGGTCCGCCGGATTCGTGTTCCCGGGGGTGGCCATCGCGGTGTCCACGGCGCCCGGGCACATCGCGTTGACCCGGATGTTCTTCGCGGCCAGCTCCAGGGCCGCCACCCGGGTCAGGCCGAGGATCGCCGCCTTGGTCGCCGCGTACGTGCCGACGTACGCCATGCCCGTCAGGCCCGTGTACGAGGAGGTGTTGACGATCGTGCCGCCGCCGGCCGCCTCGATCTCGGGGGCCACCGTCTTGATGCCGAGGAAGGCGCCGACCTGGTTGACCTGGACCACGTGCTGGAACTCCTCCAGCGGGGTCGCGGTCAGCTCGTTGAAGCGCAGGATGCCCGCGTTGTTGACCAGCCCGTTCACCGGGCCGAAGGCCTCCTTCGCCGCCGCCACGGCGGCCGCCCAGTCCTCTTCCCGGCTCACGTCCATCCGTACGTACCGGGCCCGGTCCTCGCCGATCTCCTTGGCGACCGCCGCGCCCTGCTCGTCCAGTACGTCGCCGAGGAGCACCTTGGCGCCCTCGGCGGCGAAGAGGCGGGCCTCCTGCTCCCCCTGGCCGCGCGCCGCACCGGTGATGATGACCACGCGTCCGTCCAGCTTGCCCATACCCGTAGCTCCCAATTCGCTAGTCGTTGAGGAGGGGTCCCACTTCGGACCCGAAAGCGGTGATCTGGTCGATGAGTTCGGCGCGGTCGCGGTTGCGGAAGCGGACCTGGATCTGGTCGATGCCCAGCGCCTTGTACGCGCGCAGCGACTCGGCGAGCGCCTCCGCCTTGCCGGTCAGGGTGCGCCGTCCGGTGTCCCAGCCGGGCTCGCCGATGTACAGCGCCTCGGTGATCGCGCCGAACTCGATGGGGTCGGTGATCCCGGCCGCCTCGCGGAGTTCCTTGATGCGGGCGATCTGCCCGGGGAGCTTGTCGCGGGGGTCGCCCTGCGGGAGCCAGCCGTCGCCGCGCTGCGCCGCCCGGCGGACGGCGGCGGGCGAGGAGCCGCCGACCCAGACGGGGATGCGGGTCTGGGTGGGCCGGGGCAGCTGGCCGAGGTCCCTGAAGGAGAACAGCTCGCCCTCGAACTCCGGGTACTCCTCGGGCCCGAGGGCGGCGCGCAGGGCGTCGAGGGTCTCGTCGAGCACGGCGCCGCGGCGCGCGAAGTCCACGCCGAGCACCTCGAACTCCTCCTGCACGTGCCCGGCGCCGACGCCGAGGATCAGCCGGCCGCCGGAGAGGTGGTCGACGGTGGCGTACTGCTTGGCGCTGAGCAGCGGGTGGCGCAGGCCGAGGATCGCGACGTGGCTGAGGAGCCGGACGTTCTCGGTGATCCCGGCGAGGAAGGAGAGGGTGGCCACCGGGTCGTACCAGATGGTGCTCATGGGGCCGACCATGCGCCGCGGGATGGCCACGTGGTCGCAGGTGGCGACGTAGCCGAAGCCGGCCCGGTCCGCCGCGCGGGCGACCGCGGCGAGATCGGCCGCGCCGGCGGTCGCCTCCCAGGGCTCGGCGTAGATGGTGCTCTGCGACTGGATCGGGAGCTGCATCCCGTAGACCAGCCGACCTTCCGGAAACACGCGCGCCATGGGCCGTACCCGCCTCGTCCTCGTCTGCCGATTCGTCATACCGGTGTGCCGGGCCATCGTCGTAGCTGACGGACCGTCAGGCAAGGGGTAGGCGGGATGCACCCGTTCGGGTGCGGCGGGGCGCCGCCGGCAATGGGACCGTGACGGTAGGGACACCGGAGCGCCCGCAACCACGGAGGCCGCATGTCCGAGACCAGGGTGAAGAAGTCGGTGACCATGCGCCGCTCCCTCGCCGAGCAGATCGAGGATCGCGTGGGCGCGGGCGGGTTCTCCGGCTTCGTGGACGCTGCCGCCGAGCACTGGCTGGCGCTCCTGAAGGCGCAGGAAGGCGCCGCGGACTACGCGCGCCGCGATGGGGCGCCGCCCGAGCGCGACGTGGTCGAAGAAGCCGGGCACACGTGCCCCGGCCGGCAGCTCGAGCGTGAGCGCCTCAACGAGCTGATCCGGGATTCGGAGGCCGTGAACGGGCCCGCAGACCTGTCGGCGGTCGTGGAGAAGCGATCGATTCTGCGCGGCGAGACCGCGACCGGTCCGACCCCGGACGAGCGGGCCGCACGAGCCGAGCAGGCCCGTGCCGCCTTGCAGGCGTGGAACGGTTACGCGCCCACGGCCGCCGACGAGCGGGAGCTGGACGCCGAGCTGGACCGGCGCCTGGGCGAAGCCGGGGGCCGTTGACGGCAGCCCGCCGCTGGACCCGTGCCCCCGCAGGGGTGTGCGCGTCCCGGGGTGGCCGCTAGGGTGCCGCGGGTGGATCTGTTTCTGACCCTGGTCAGCGGGGTGGCGTGGACCGTCGTGTACATCGAGGCGATCCGGGTGGGGCTGCGGGACCGGACGTACGCGATGCCCGTCGCGGCCCTCGCGCTGAACTTCGCCTGGGAATCTACCTACGCCGTCAACGAGTTCCGCGCCGGAGTGTCGGCCCAGGGCGTCGTCAACGTGGTGTGGGCCGTCGCCGACATCGTCATCGTGTACACCTATCTGCGCTACGGGCGGGCCGAGTTGCCCGCCTTCGTGACCCGGCCGCTGTTCGCCGTCTGGAGCGTGCTCGTCTTCGGATGCGCCTTCGCCGTGCAGTGGCTCTTCCTCGCCCACTTCGGCACGCACGACGCGACCCGCTACTCGGCGTTCCTGCAGAACCTGCTGATGTCCGGCCTGTTCATCGCCCTGTACGCGAACCGGCGCGGCCGGCGCGGGCAGTCCCTGGTCATCGCCGTCGCCAAATGGCTCGGCACGCTCGCGCCGACCTTCCTCTTCGGGGTCGTCGAGGACGCGCCGTTCATCCTGGGGCTGGGGCTGCTGTGCGCCGTCTTCGACCTCGCGTACGTCGCCCTGCTGGCCAAGGACCCGGCGCGCGGGTCGGCCGCGGCCGCAGCGTCCGTACCCGAGGCTCCGGCGCGGGCGTAGCCCTGGCCCGGCCGCCCCGCCGCACCGCCGCCCGGCCGCCCTGCCGCGCCGCCGCCCGGCCGCCCCGCCGCCCCGCCGGCCCGCCCTCAGAAGCCCTGCGGCCCCATCACGATGACCGGCTTCGCCGCCGGGTCGAGGGTCTCCAGGACCTTCTTCATCGCGTCCTTCGGGATGCCCACGCAGCCCTGCGAGGGCCCGTCGTGGTCCACGTGGAGCCAGATGTTGCCGCCCTTGCGCTCGCCCTCCGGCTTCGTCGGGTCGAGCGGACTCACCCCCGTCCGGCGGTTGAAGTCGATCGCGACGACGTAGTCGAAGGACCCCCGCAGCGACTCGCCGTTCACCCCGCGCCCCGTCGCCACGAAGGAGGCGTCCTGGTCGTACGGGAACTTCGTGCCCGCCGGCTTCGGCAGCAGCCCGCCCGCGTCGGTGAGCGCGAACACGCCCTGCGGGGAGGTCAGATCCCCGTACGTCCGCTCGGTGGACCAGCCCTTGGCCCCGTTGCGCGCGGGCCAGCTCGCCCCGCGCTCCCAGTCGGCCCCGGCCGACGGGCGCGTGTACAGGGCGGCGGTGGACTCCGAGGAGTCCGCCGCCTTGCCGGTGACGAGGATCAGCTGGCGGGAGTCCGCGGGGATCCTCGCGCGGGTCTGCTCGCTGATCCCGGGCAGGCCCTGGAGGCCGTCGCGCGCGACGCCGCGGGCGGCGCGTTCGGCGGCCGGGGGACGGGCGTCGGCCGCGGCCCGCGCGGAGGCGTCGGCCGGCGGATCGTGCGCGAGGTACACCCAGCCCGCGCCGAAGCCGAGCAGGCCGAGGGCGGCCACCATCGCGAGCGGACGCCCCGTACGGGAACCACGGGCGGCGCGCCGCGCGCCTCCCGCGCGGGAGCTGCGGGGCGGACGGGACGTGCGGGAGCCGGCTCGGGCGTGCTTGCTCATTGACCCGACCGTACACAGCCGATCTTCAAATTTGTTGACCGGTCAAACTCCCGGGCGTTTCCCCGGCCGGTGGAGCCGCCGGGAACCAGACCCGGACCGTCAGCCCGCCGCCCGGCGCCGGATTGGCCCGCGCGGTCAGCTCCGCGCCGTGCGCCCGCGCGATCGACGCGACGATCGAAAGCCCCAACCCCGCGCCCTCCCCCGGCTTGTGCTGCCGTTCCGCCCGCCGCCGGAACGGCTCCAGCAGCCGCGGCACGTCCTGCGGATCGATGACCGGGCCGGTGTTGGACACCGTCAGCACCCCGTCGGTCGAGGTCGCCACCTCCAGCCGTCCGCCCGCGCGGTTGTGACGTACGGCATTGGCCAGCAGGTTGCCCACCAGGTGGCCCAGGAGCGTCCGGTCTCCCTCCACGGTCAGCGGCGCGAGGTCCCGTACGACGGTCAGGTCCTCGGGAGCCGCCCCCTCGGCCGCGGCCAGTTCGGTGGCCGCCAGCGCCGCGAGGTCCACCGGCTCCGCCGCCTCCAGGCCCTCCTCCGAGACGGCCAGCAGGAGCAGCGACTCGATCAGGTGCCGGCTGGAGTCGGCCACGTCGATGAGCTTCGAGCGGATCCGGGCCACCTTCTGCGGTGACGGGTCCCCGGCCAGCCCGATCTCGGCGGCCGCCCGCTGGACGGCGAGCGGGGTGCGCAGCTCGTGGGCGGCGTTCGCGGCGAACCGGCGCTGCGCGCCGACCAGGTCCTCCATCCGGTCGAGCATCCCGTCGAAGGTGTCGGCCAGCCGCTTGAGTTCCCCGGGCGGGGCCTGGAGGCCGATCCGCTCGTGGAGGTTGGCTCCGGACAGCCGGCGGGCGGTCTCGGTGATCACGGCGACGGGGCGCAGGACCCGGCCGGCCATCCACCAGGCCAGCCAGATCGACAGGACGGCGAAGACGGCGAGCGCGATGACGGAGACGACGAGCAGCTCGTGGAGGGTGGCCTGCTCCACTGCGGCGGACAGGTTGCGGGTGGCCCTCCACTGCTCGACCTGCTCGGGCGACGGGGTGGCGGCCGGGTCGAGCTTCTGGGCGGGGACGGGGAGCCGCTGGCCCTCCACGGCGGGCGGCGGGGTGCCTTCGAAGGCGGGCACGGTGGTCATGACGGCCCCGCTGATGCGGCTGTAGAGGCCGTTGCGGAGCAGGATGTTGATCAGTGCGATCAGGCCGCCGCCCGCGAGGAGCAGCAGGGAGCCGTAGAGGGCGGTGAGACGGGCGCGCTCGGATCGGAGCACCGCTCTCATCGCGGATCACCGATCCGGTAGCCGGCGCCCGGCACCGTCTCGATCAGCGAAGGCTCCCCCAGCTTGGCCCGCAGCTTGCTCAGCGTCACCCGTACCGCATTGGTGCTGTACGAGGTGGACTGCTCCCACACCTGCTCGATCAGGTCGTCGTTGCTGAGGACGGCGCCCTCGGCGCGCAGCAGCGCCTCCAGCACCGCGAACTCCTTGCGGGACAGCGCCAGCCGGCGCCCCTCCCGGGTGGCGGTGCGGCGCGCCATGTCGACGGCCACGCCCGCCCGCTCCAGCACCGGCGGCAGGGCCGGCTGGGCGCGCCGTCCCAGCGCCAGCACGCGGGCGAGGAGCTCGTCGTAGGCGAAGGGCTTGGTGAGGTAGTCGTCGGCGCCGAGGCCCAGGCCCTCCACCCGGTCCCGTACCGTCCCCGAAGCCGTCAGCATCAGGACGCGGGTCAGCAGCCGCTCGCGCACCACCTGGCGGCAGACCTCGTCGCCGTGCAGGCCCGGCAGGTCCCGGTCGAGGACGAGGACGTCGTACGCGCCCAGGCGCAGGCGCCGCAGGGCCTCCAGGCCGTCGCTCGCCTCGTCGACGGCCAGCGCGTCGCCGCGCAGCCCCTCGGCGATCATCTCCCGGAGGAATTCCTCGTCCTCCACCACCAGAACTCGCATGGCGTCCTCTTTACCGGAAAGGAACATTTCCTCGTCATAAGCGCGGACGGTTAGGGAAGCGAAATCCGCTCCTCGCGCAGACTCCGGCGCATGAAGCGATCCACGACCATGACCACGGCCGCGCTGCTCACCGGCCTGACCCTCTTCGTCACCGCGTGCACCGGCGGTCTCGGCGGCTCGGACGGCGCGAAGGACGAGAAGAAGGACTCCTCGAACTCGGCGGGCGCCGGCGGTGGGGGCAACAGCGGCGCGGACGCCGACAACGCCCTCAAGCTGCGCAAATGCCTGCGCGACAACGGCGTCGACGCCCCCGACCCGAAGGCCGGCGAGGACCCGCGCGGGATGACCCTGGGCGCCGGCGAGGACCAGGAGAACCTGAAGAAGGCGATGGAGAAGTGCGGGATGAAGGCCCCGGGCAGCGGCAGCGGGCCTTCCCAGCAGGAGAAGGACAAGGCCCTCGCGACGGCCAAGTGCATGCGCGACAACGGCATGGACATGCCCGACCCGGAATTCAACGGCAACATGATGAGCGGCATGTCCATACCCGAGGGCGTGGACAAGCAGGCCTTCATGGACCAGCTGAACAAGTGCAGCGCGGCCAAGTGAACAAGCGCGGGAAATGGCTCCTGGGCTCGCTGGCCGTCGTACTCGCCGTCACCGGCGGCGGGTACGCGGTCGTCGCGCAGGCCGGGACGGACGGCAAGGACGCGCAGCAGGACCGGGCGAACGGACTGCCGGGGGCGACGGCGCCGGTCACGCGCGGCGACCTGAGCTCCGGGCTCAAGGTGGACGGGACGCTCGGGTACGCGAAGGAGCAGAAGCTCAACGCGGCGGGGGCGGGGGGCGGTTCGGGATCGGGCGCGGGTGGGGCCGCGGGCGGGGCCGGCGGCCCCGGGGCGGGCTCGGGCTCCGCGACCCTCACCTGGGTGGCGCCCGCCGGCTCCTCCGTGGAACGCGACGGCAAGCTCTACGAGGTCAACGGCAAGCCGGTGCGCCTGATGTACGGCACCACCCCCGTCTACCGGACCATGAAGACCGGGGACAAGGGCGAGGACGTCAAGCAGCTCAAGCGCAACCTCCAGGCCCTCGGCCTCGGCACCGGCCTCGACGCCTCGGACGGCACCTTCACCGCCGGCACCGCCACCGCGGTCAAGCGCTGGCAGAAGTCCCACGGCCTGAAGGAGACCGGCGAGATCGGCAAGGACGACATCGCCTTCGCCTCCGGACCGCAGCGGGTCCAGAAGATCGACATGGCTGTCGGCGACGAGGCGGCCGCCGGCAAGCCCGTACTGACCCTGACCGGCACCGAGCGGACGGTCCGCTTCCAGCTCGACGTGGCCAAGGCCGGCGCGGTCAAGACCGGCGACCCGGTGACCGTGAGCCTGCCCGGCGGCGGCACCGCCAACGGCAAGATCGAGTCGGTGGGCGCCACCGCCAACCCCGACGACCCGGCATCGGGCGGCGGAGGCGGAGGCGGTGGAGGCGGGGACAAGAAGCCGAAGGTCCAGGTCGAGGTCACCCTCGACAACGCCGCCGAGGCCAAGGGCCCCGACCAGTCCCCCGTCTCGGTGAACCTGACCGGCGAGACCCGCAAGGGCGTGCTCTCCGTACCCGTCAACGCGCTCCTCGCCCTCGCCGACGGCGGCTTCGGCGTCCAGGTCGTCGAGGACGGCAAGGTGCGCGAGGTCAAGGTCGAACTCGGCATGTTCGGCAAGGGCCGGGTGGAGGTGAAGGGGGACGCCCTGAAGGAGGGCATGCAAGTGGGAGTCCCGAAGTCATGAACAAGCACGCCCACGCGGTCGTCGAACTGGCCGGCGTCACCAAGGAGTACCCCGGCGGGGTCGCGGCCCTGCGCGGGGTCGACCTCACCGTCATGAACGGAGAACTCCTCGCCATCGTCGGCCCGTCGGGCTCGGGCAAGTCCACCCTGCTGCACATCGTGGGAACGCTCGACCGGCCGACCGCCGGCCGCGTCGCCATCGCCGGGTACGACATCGCGAGCCTCTCCGACCGCGCCCTGTCGGCCCTGCGCTCCCGGCACGTCGGCTTCGTCTTCCAGTCCTTCCACCTGGTGCCCGGCATCAGCGCCCTGGCGAACGTCGCCGAGGGGCTGCTCTACTCCGGCCTCCCCCGGGCCGAACGCGGACGGCGGGCCGAGCGGGCCCTCCAGCGCGTCGGACTCGGCGACCGCATGGACCACCGGCCCCACGAACTGTCCGGCGGGCAGAAGCAGCGCGTGGCGATCGCCCGCGCGGTCGCGGGGGAACCGGACCTGCTGCTCGCCGACGAGCCGACGGGCGCACTGGACACGGCGTCCGGCGAATCGGTGCTGGAACTGCTGCACGAGCTCAACCAGGACGGGGCCACCATCGCCGTGATCACCCACGACAACGAGATCGCGGCGAGCCTGCCCCGCCAGGTCCGCGTCCGCGACGGCGAGATCGTGGCCGACGTGTGGAACACGGCGGGGGTGGCGTGATGGGCCGCCGTACGAAGTCCCGTACTCCGAACCCGGCCCGGAAGGCGTCCCGGAAGCTGTCTCCGCCGCGCCTGACCCCGCGGGACGTCCTGCACGTCGGGTCCGCGGGGCTGCGCTCGCGGCCCATGCGGGTGTTCCTGTCCGCGCTCGGCATCGCGATCGGCATCGCGACGATGATCGCGGTGGTCGGCATCTCCTCGTCCAGCCAGGCCAAGCTCCTCCAGGAGCTCGACAAGCTCGGCACGAACATGATGGTCGCGACACCGGGCCCGTCGATGTTCTCCGGACAGGACACCAGGCTGCCGAAGGACGCCCCGGGCATGATCGCCCGTATCGACGGGGTCGAATCGGTCGGTACGACGGGCGATGTGAAGGAGTCCGTCCGCCGGTCGGAGAACATCCCGAAGGAGGAGACGGGCGGCATCGCCCTCAAGGCCGCCAAGGACGACCTCCTGGAAACCCTCCGCGCCCGGATGCGCAGCGGCAGCTGGCTCAACGACGCCACGGGCCGCTACCCGTCCGTCGTGCTCGGACACGTCTCCGCCGAGCGGCTGGGCATCACCACGCCGGGGACGCAGGTGTTCATCGGCGGGCAGTACTTCACCGTCATCGGGATCCTGGACCCGATCCCGCTCGCACCGGAGATCGAGCGCTCGGCACTGATCGGCTGGGATGCCGCGCAGAGCCTGCTGGGCTTCGACGGCCACCCCACCGCCGTCTACGAGCGCTCGGCGGACGACCGCGTCCACGCGGTCCGCAACCTGATCGCCCCGACGGCCAACCCCCAGACACCGAGCGCGGTCTCGGTCACGGACCCGTCGGCGGCCCTGCAGGCGAAGGCCGCCACCGAAGGCGCCTTCAGCACGCTCCTCCTCGGCCTGGGCGGCATCGCCCTGCTGGTCGGCGGGGTCGGGGTGGCCAACACCATGATCATCTCGGTCCTGGAACGCCGCCACGAAATAGGCCTGCGCCGCTCCCTGGGCGCCACCAAGGGCCAGATCCGCATCCAGTTCGTCACGGAATCCCTGCTCCTGTCGGGCCTGGGCGGCCTGGCGGGCATAGCCCTGGGCGCGGCGGCCACGGCGATCTACGCCCAGGCGGGCGACCTCCCCTGGGTAATCCCCCTCTGGGCAGTCACAGGCGGCTTCGCAGCAACCCTGGCCATAGGCACGGCGGCGGGCCTCTACCCGGCAATCCGCGCGGCGAGCCTGTCGCCGACGCTGGCGCTGCAGGCGGGGTAGGCGGGGGTGGGGGTTGGCGGGGGCTGCGATGGCGGGGCGGGGGCGGGGTGGCCTGAGCTGCGAGCGGGCCGGCGGCTGCGACGGTGGAGCGGGGCCGGGGGTTGGCGGGGCCCACGCACTCGGTGGCTTCGACGGTGACCGGGGGGCGTCCCGGAAGTCCAGTGTCCTTCCGCGCCGGGCCGGCCCGTCAAGGGCGCTCCTTCGTCGCGTCGC
>NZ_JBSGXB010000258.1:0-11335 GCF_053609185.1 Streptomyces sp. NPDC054956
CCACCCACCGAGCCGCCCGAAGGGCTAGCGGCGGGACGTCAGCTCGTCGTACACCGACAGGACCTGCGCCACCGTGTCGTCCTCCGACGGCCACGTCGCCGCCTGCGCCCGCCCCGCCGCGGCGAGCTCCGCCCGCCGGCCGGGGTCCGACAGCAGCCCCGAGACCGCAGCGGCCAGCGCCCCCGCGTCGCCGTAGGGCACCAGCACCCCCGCCTCCCCCACCAGCTCGGGAACACCGCCCACCGCCGTGGCCACCAGCGGCACGCCCACCCGCAAGGCCTCCTGCGCCAGCGGGGACCGCGCCTCCCACCGACTCGGCAGCACCGCCACGTCCGCCGCCGCGAGCAGCCGCGCGGCATCGCGCCTGCTCCCGAGCAGCCGTACCGGCAGACCCTCCGTGTGGATGCGCCGCGCGAGTTCCGCCCGCATCGGGCCCTCCCCCGCGATCACCAGCAGCGGCATCGGGTCCAGCGTCCGCCACTCCCGCGCCGCGTCGAGCAGTACGGAGTACCCCCGCCTGACCACCAGGCTCCCGACCGCGATCAGCAACGGCCGTTCCACGACGCCCAGTTCGGCCCTGACCTTGCCCGGATCCGAAGCCCGGTCCCCCGCCGTCCCACCGGGCCCCGCCGGCACCGCGACCGCCGCCAGCCGGGCGTCCCGCGCCCCGCGCAGCCGGGCCAGGTCCACCTGCGCGGAGGAGGCTCCGAGGACGATCGCGGCCGCCCGGGCCACGTGGCGTTCCAGCAGCAGGCTCAGCCGCCCTCCGCCGGGGCCGCCGCCGTGCCAGCTGACGACCAGCGGAACCCGCCGCCCGCGCAGGGCCAGCGCCGCCCGCATGCCCGCCCGTACGCCGTGCGCGTGCACGATGTCGGCCTCGACGCACGCGGCCCGCAGCGCGCTCACCGCGTCCGGGGTGAACCGCGCCCCGGCGCTGGTGAAGTCGTACTCCCCCTCCGCCTCGACGGGCGCGCACACGGTGACCCGTACGCCCCGCGCGGCGAGCCCGGTGGCCAGCGACCGCACGTGCGCGCCTCCACTGGCGCCGCCGAGTACTTGGACGGTGCGAAGGACGGGGACCGAGACCGGGGAGCTGCTCACGGGCCGAAGCTCCAGGGTGAGGGAGGCAGAGACGTCGCCCAGGATGCCAGTCCGCACGCGCGTTCCGGGACCATACGGGTGCGGATCCCGTACGAGATACCGTTCCGCACCCCCGATCCTCACCCACACGGGCTAGTGGGCGTCAGCCTGACGACGACGGCCGGGACGATGGCCGGGACGACGGCCGGGACGATGGCCGGGACCACGGCCGCCGACGACGGGCCACGATCAGGCCGAGCTCTGCGCCGCCGCGAGCAGTTCCTCCGCGTGCGCCCGCGCCGACACCGAGTCCTCGTGGCCGGCCAGCATCCGCGACAGCTCGCGGATGCGGGCCTCGCCCTCCAGGACGGTGACGCCGCTCCTCGTCACGGAGCCGTCGTTGGTCTTCTCGACCAGCAGCTGGCGGTCCGCGAAGGCCGCCACCTGCGGCAGGTGCGTGACGACGACCACCTGCGCCGACTTGGCCAGCTTCGCGAGCCGCCGTCCGACCTCGATGGCCGCCTTGCCGCCGACGCCCGCGTCGACCTCGTCGAAGAGGTACGTGGGCACCGGGTCGGAGCCCGCGAAGACCACCTCGACGGCCAGCATCACCCGGGACAGCTCACCGCCGGACGCGCCCTTGGCGATCGGCCGCGGCTGGGCCCCGGGGTGCGGGGCCAGCAGCAGTTCGACCTCGTCGGTGCCCGAGGGCCCGTACGCGACGAGCCGTCCGCCGACCTCGACCCCGTCGGGGTCCTCGGTCTGCCGGATGTCGATGGAGACCCGCGCGTGCGGCATCGCCAGCGAGGCCAGCTCCTCGGTGACCGCCGAGGCGAAGCGGGTCGCCGCCTCGCCCCGTGCGTCGGTCAACGCCTGGGCCAGGGCGGAGAGTTCCGTCCGCAGCCCGTCGCGCTCGGCGGTCAGCTCCTCGATCCGCTCGTCGTCCCCGTCGAGTTCCAGCAGCCGCACCGAACCCCGCTCGGCCCATTCCAGTACGGAGTCCACCGTGTTCTCCGCGGAGCCGTACTTGCGGGTCAGCTGGGTCAGCGCCGCCCGCCGCTCCTCCACGGCCGCCAGCCGCAGCGGGTCGGCGTCCAGGTCGTCGGCGTATCCGGCCAGTTCGCCGGCCACGTCCCCGAGCAGGATGCCGAGTTCCCCGATCCGCTCGGCGAGCGCGCCGAGCGCCGGGTCGTGGGAGCGTACGGATTCCAGCGCCCGGTGCGCCCCGGCGACGAGCGCGCCCGCGTCGACGCCCTCGGGGTCCTCCACGTTGCCCGCGAGGGCCGCGTGCGCGACCTGGGCGGCCGAGGACAGCGATTCGGCGTGGCCGAGGCGTTCGGCCTCCGCCGCCAGCTCGGTGTCCTCGCCCGCGACGGGCTCCACGGCGGCGATCTCGTCGAGCCCGAAGCGCAGCAGATCGGCCTCCTGGGCGCGTTCCCTGGCCCGGGTGGTGATCTCCTCGAGCTCCGCGGCGACGGCGCGCAGCCGGCGGTGGGCGGCGGCGTACTTCTCCAGCGGGACGGCGACGGCGTCGCCGGCGTACCGGTCGAGGGCCTGGCGCTGGCGGGCGGGCCGGAGCAGGCCCTGCTGGTCCGTCTGGCCGTGCACGGCGACGAGGTCCTCGGCGAGCTCGGCGAGCAGGCCGACGGGCACGGAGCGTCCGCCGACGTGGGCGCGCGAGCGACCCTCGGCGGAAACGGTCCGGCTGATCAGCAGGGCGCCCTCGTCGAGCTCGGCGCCGGCTTCCTCGGCGCGCAGCGCGGCGGGGGCGTCCGGGCGCATGACGATGCGCCCTTCGACGACCGCCGCCTTGGCCCCGATCCGGACCAGCGCCGGGTCCGCCCGTCCACCGAGCAGCAGCCCGAGGCTGGTGACGACCATCGTCTTGCCCGCGCCGGTCTCACCGGTCACCGCGGTGAAACCGGGCGACAGCTCGACCACCGCGTCGTCGATGACCCCGAGCGACCGTATCCGCATCTCCTCAAGCACGGGACGACGATACCGAGGTTTCACGGGTGCCATGTGACGTCACCCGCCGCAAGCCACTCGAACAATCATGCTATTTACGTACACCCGGGGTACGAACCGGTGCGAGGACCGGTGCGAGGACCGGCACCCGGGCCGGTCCGGCCCGCTCAGTGCGGCGCCCCCCGCCACCCCGACACGGGCAGCGCGAACTTCGCGACGAGCCGGTCCGTGAACGACGCGTGGTGCAGCCGCGCGAGCCGTACCGGCACGGCACCCCGCCGGACCTCCACCCGGGCCCCGGACGGCAGTTCCACCGTGCGCCGCCCGTCGCACCACAGCACCCCGTGCGGGGTCCCGGTCTGCACTTCCACGGCCAGCACCGAGTCCGGCGAGGTCACCAGCGGCTTCGCGAACAGCGCGTGGGCGCTGATCGGCACCATCAGCAGCGCCTCCACCTCCGGCCAGACCACCGGCCCGCCGGCCGAGAAGGCGTACGCCGTCGAACCCGTCGGCGTCGCGCAGACGATCCCGTCACAGCCGAAGCCGGACACCGGACGCCCGTCGATCTCCAGGACCACTTCCAGCATCCGCTCGGGGGACACCTTCTGGACGGCCGCCTCGTTCAGCGCCCAGTCCCGGTGCACCACGTCCCCGTTGGTCCGCACGATCACGTCGAGGGTCATCCGCTCCTCGACCTCGTACTCCCGCGTCACGACCCGGTCCACGACCTTGTCCAGGTCGTCCCGCTCCGCCTCCGCGAGGAAGCCCACGCGGCCCAGGTTGACGCCGAGCATCGGCACCCCCGAGCCCCGCGCGAACTCCGCGCCGCGCAGCAGGGTCCCGTCGCCGCCCAGCACGATCAGCAGCTCGCACCCGTCGAGCACCGCCGGCGTGCACTCCGCCACCAGCTCCACCTCGGGCGGCAGCGGCAGGTCCACCGCCTCGTGCCGCAGCACCCGTACGCCCAGCCCGCTGCGCAGCAGACCCTGCACGACCAGCTCGGCACTGCGGATGGCCGCGGGCCGCCCGGTGTGCGCGAGCAGGAAGACCGTCCGCGCGCCCGCCTCCCCCGACTGCGCTGCTTCCCCCGGCTGTGCTGATCCCACCGGCTGTGCTGATCCCACCGGCTGTGCTGATCCCACCGATTCATTCGTCACTGCGGCCCCTCCGCCACTGCACGGTCAACATCCGCCGGGTCGAGTGCCGGTGCCCCCGCCCGCAGCCACAGAAAATACTCGACGTTGCCGGAGGGGCCGGGGAGCGGGCTCGCGGTCACCCCGACCACGCCCAGGCCCAGCTTCCAGGCCTGCGCGGCGACGTCCCGTACGGCCTCGGCCCGCAGCTCGGTACTGCGCACCACTCCGCCGCTGCCGAGCCGGTCCTTGCCCACCTCGAACTGCGGCTTGACCATCAGCACCAGGTCCGCGTCCGGAGCGCAGCACCGTACGAGGGCAGGCAGCACCAGCCCGATGGAGATGAAGGACAGATCGCCGACAACCAGATCGACGGGCACCCCGTCGAGCTGCTCGACGGTCAGCTCGCGCACGTTCGTACGGTCCTTGACGGTGACCCGGTCGTCGCTCTGCAGCGACCAGGCGAGCTGCCCGTAGCCGACGTCGACGGCCATCACGTGGGCCACGCCCGCGCGCAGCAGCACGTCCGTGAAACCACCGGTCGACGCGCCCGCGTCCAGTGCCCGCCGGCCCTCGACCCGCAGCCCCTGCGGCTGGAAGGCCGCCAGCGCGCCGGCCAGCTTGTGGCCGCCCCGGGAGACGTAGTCGGGGTCGCTGTCGTCCTTGAGCACGACGAGGGCCGCGCTGGTCTCGACCTGGGTGGCCGCCTTCGTCGCCGTATTTCCGCCCACCGTGACCCGGCCGGCGGCGATCAGCTGCGCGGCGTGCTCGCGCGAGCGGGCCATGCTGCGGCGTACCAGTTCGGCGTCCAGGCGGCGGCGTGCCACTCCTGCCACGTTCGGTTCAGCTCCTGTTTTCGTCACGACGGGGGTCGGTGGGCGCGTCCAGCGCGGTCAGCGCGGAGCGCAGCCCCCGGTGCACATCCTCGTACACCTCGACGTGTCCGTCCGCCGGGAGGTGGTCCGCGTCCGCCAGCCGTTCCAGCCCCGCGTCCACCTCGGCGTGCCCGGTGGGCGTGCGTACGACGCCCAGCGCGGCCGGCCCGGCGGGCGCGGCCGCGGCTTCGGCGGCGGCCTGCGCGGGCGGGTCCTGCGGCACGTCGGGCACTTCGTCGCTCATGCCCCCGACGCTACCCCGTACCGCGCCGCGACCACGCACGGCTCTGCGGTACGGTCGGGATCACGATGGCTACGATCGAGGAGTGCCGTGCGGCACTCGACCAACTCTCCGACAACCTGGCGCGGGCCGATGGCGACGTGCGCGGTGCGACCGCGCTCGACCGCTCGCTGAGCTGCCACATCACCGACCTGGACCACACGTTCACGGGCCGCCTCGACGGAGGCCGCATCCGCGTGGACGCGGTGGCTCCCGGTCCGCCGCCCACCAAGGCCGAGATCCGCCTCGCCATGACCGGCGACGACCTGGTCGCCCTCGTCGCGGGCGACCTGAAGTTCCCCAAGGCCTGGGCCTCGGGCCGCATCCGCCTGGAAGCCGGCTTCCGCGACCTCCTCCGCCTCAAGAGCCTGCTCTAGACCGGCCCCGCCGGCGTTTGAGGCGATCCTTTCAGCCCCGCCGGCGTTTGAGGCGCGGGGTCCGGGGCGGAGCCCCGCGCAACGGACCCGCACCCGCCTACCGCGTGCGAGCCACCCGCGCGGCCGGAATCACCAACGGAGTGCCCGTCTCCGGGTCCGCGATGACCTGACACCGCAGCCCGAACACCCGCTCCACCAGCTCCGCGGTGACCACCTCACCCGGCGCCCCCTCGGCGACGACCTTCCCCTCCCGCATGGCGATCAGATGGGTCGCGTACCGCGCCGCGTGGTTCAGATCGTGCAGCACGGCCACCAACGTCCGCCCCCGGCTCTCGTGGAGCTCCGCGCAGAGGTCGAGCACGTCGATCTGGTGCTGGATGTCCAGATAGGTCGTCGGCTCGTCCAACAACAGCAGCGGTGTCTCCTGCGCCAGCGCCATCGCGATCCACACCCGCTGCCGCTGCCCGCCCGACAGCTCGTCCACGGCCCGGTCCGCGAGCTCGTCGACCCCGGTGGAGGCCATCGACTCGTTCACGATCCGCTCGTCCTGCGCCGACCACTGCCGCAGCAGCCCCTGGTGCGGGTAGCGGCCGCGCGAGACGAGGTCGGACACCGTGATCCCGTCGGGCGCGATCGAGGACTGCGGCAGCAGCCCCAGCGTCTTGGCGACCTTCTTCGCCGGCATCGACCCGATGGCCTGCCCGTCGAGCAGCACCCGCCCCACCGACGGCTTGAGCATCCGCGAAAGGGCCCGCAGCAGCGTGGACTTCCCGCAGGCGTTCGGCCCGACGATCACGGTGAAGGAGTTGTCCGGGATCTCCACCGACAGGTTCTCGGCGATGACCCGCTGGTCGTAGCCGAGGGTCACGTTCTCCGCGGTCAGCCGCTGCACTTGCCTGCTCCTCTGGTCGCTCATGCTGTTCCGGTTCCTCATATCCGGCCCGCCTTGCGCTCGGTGACGAGCAGCCACAACAGGTAGACGCCGCCGACCAGGCCCGTGACCACGCCCACCGGCAGCTGGTCGGCGCCGAAGGCCCGCTGCGATGCCCAGTCGGACACCAGCAGCAGTACGGCGCCCATCAGCGCGGCGGTCAGCAGGCCGGCCCCGGGCGACCGGGTCAGCCTGCGCGCCAGCTGCGGCGCGGCCAGCGCGACGAAGCTGATCGGCCCGGCGGCGGCGCTCGCGGCGGTGGTCAGCAGGATCGCCGCCACCATCAGGAGCAGCCGGGTCCGCTCCACCCGCACCCCGAGGGCGTACGCCGCGTCGTCGCCCATCTCGATCATCCGCAGGGCCCGGCTCCGGCCGAGCACCAGCGGGAACAGCACCGCGCAGACGCCGAGCAGCGGCCGGACCTGCGCCCAGTCCCGGCCGGCCAGCGAGCCCGTCAGCCAGACCATCGCGCGGGTGGCCTCGAACAGTTGGGCCTTCGTCAGCAGGTACTGGATGACGGCGATCAGCATCGCCGAGGCGCCGATGCCGACGAGCACCAGCCGGTATCCGTGGATGCCCTGCTTGTAGGCGAGCAGGTAGACGGCGAGCCCGGCCACCAGGCCGCCCACCAGGGCTCCGACGGCCACCGCTCCGGCGCCGCCGTGGAACAGGACGATGACGACCAGCGCGCCGACCGCCGAGCCGTAGCCGAAGCCGAGCATGTCCGGGGAGCCGAGCGGATTGCGCGACACGGACTGGAAGACGGCGCCGGACATGCCGAGGGCGGCGCCGACGAGCAGCCCGACCAGGACCCTGGGCAGCCGCAGGTCGTTGATGATGAAGTCGTGAGCGGGCGTGCCGTTGCCCAGCAGGGTCTGTACGACGTCCCAGGGGGCGATGTCGAAGTCGCCGGTGCCGATGAGCAGGACGGCCATCGCCAGGGCGAGTACCAGCAGGAGCACCCCCACGCCCAGCGCCCGCCGCTCCACGCGCAGCGATATCCCGCCGGGCAGGTGCAGCGGCCGGGGACCGGTCCGGCCCGCGCGTGCCGTGCGGGGTGCGTCGGTCACTGTCACAGCTGGGCCATCCTCTTGCGCCGGACGAGGTAGATGAAGACGGGTCCGCCGATGAGGGCGGTGACGATGCCGACCTGGAGTTCGGCGGGCCGGGTGATGACCCGGCCGATGACGTCGGCGCCGAGCAGCAGCACGGGCGAGAGCACCGCCGAGTACGCGAGCACCCAGCGCATGTCCGGCCCGGTGAACACCCGTACGAGGTGCGGGATCATCAGGCCGACGAAGACGATCGGCCCGCAGGCGGCGGTCGCGGCCCCGCACAGCAGGGTGATGGCGATCATCGCGCCGACCCGGGTCCGCGTCAGGTTCGCGCCGAGCGCCCGCGCGGTGTCGTCGCCCATGGCCATGGCGTTGAGCGGCCGGCCCAGCGTGAGCGCGAGCACGGCGCCGACCAGCAGGAAGGGCGCCACCTGCTGGACGGTCTCCATGGTGGCGGAGGCCAGCGAGCCCACCGTCCAGAAGCGGAGCTTGTCCAGCGCCTTGCTGTCCATCAGCTGCACGGCGTTGATGTAGCCGACGAGGGCCGCGCTGGCCGCCGTACCGGCGAGCGCGAGGCGCACCGGGGTGGCGCTGCGGCTGCCGCCGAGCACGTACACGAGGACGGAGACGACGGCGGCGCCGAGGAAGGCCCACCACACGAACTCGCTGAGCGAGTTGGCCCCGAAGAAGCTGATGGCCGATACGACGGCGGCCGCGGCCCCCGCGTTGACGCCGAGGATGCCGGGCTCCGCGAGGGGGTTGCGGGTCAGTGCCTGCATCACGGCGCCGGACAGGCCGAGGCCGAGGCCGACGAGGACTCCGAGGAGGGTGCGCGGAACCCGCAGGTCCCGCACGACCACGTCGGAGGTGGTCCCCGAGTAGTGGAAGAGGCCGTGCCAGACCTCCTCGAGCGGCATCTGCTTGGCGCCGACGGCGATGCTCGCCACCGCGATCAGCGCCAGCACGCCGAAGGCGGCCAGCAGACCGGCGGCTCGCACACCGTGGCGCGAGCGGGTGGCGGCGGCCGGCGCCGCGCTCTGTTCGGGGGGACTCTCGACCAACACGAAGGTTAGGTTAGCCTACCCTCCACGTGCTCGAATCCCCCGAACGGCCCCGGAACGGGCCCCGAACGGCCCCCGCCGAGCCCGCCCGCCGCGCCCCGCTACAGCCCCAGCTCGGCCAGGGCCTTGCTCGCGTCCAGCGTGCAGGACCCGTCCCCGGCGTGCGTCCAGGCCGCCGCGCACAGCGCCCGCAGCCCGTCGAGCGGGTCCCCGGCCGGCTCGTCCACGACCTTGCCCTCCGGCGAGAGGGTGACCACCGGCGTCAGTTCGAGCCGCCCGCCGTGCACCAGCGCGCTCCAGCGCCCGCACCGCCAGATGCCCATCCGCTCCGTCAGCTCCGGCTGCGGGGTCAGCAGCCCGCGCAGGTCCCGGTCCACGTACGTCGGCCGGTACTTGGGCTCGGCCCGCAGCAGCTGCGCCCCGTCGGTCACCCCGGTCAGCACGAGCAGCGAGTCCACCTCCCCGTTGAAGGCGCCCTCGATGTCGGTGTCCAGCCGGTCCCCGACCACCAGCGGCCGCTTCGCCCCGGTCCGCAGCACGGTCTCGCGGTGCATCGGGGGCAGCGGCTTGCCCGCCACCTGCGGCTCCGCGCCCGTGGCGATCCGTACGACCTCCACCGCGGCCCCGTTGCCCGGCGCGATCCCCCGCGCTCCCGGGATCGTCAGATCGGTGTTCGACGCGTACCACGGCACCCCGCGGTTGATCGCGTACGAGGCCTCCGCGAACCGGCCCCACGGCAGGTCGGGGCCCCCGTACCCCTGGACCACCGCCGCGAGCCCCTCCTCCTCGGCGGAGTCCACCGGGACCAGCCCGCGCTCGCGCAGCGCGACCCGCAGTCCCTCGCCGCCGATCACCAGCACCTTCGACCCCGGCTCCACCTGTTCGGCGATGAGGCGGGCCACCGCCTGCGCGGAGGTGATCACCTCGCCCGCCTCCGTCGGGATCCCGAGCTCGCTCAGGTGCTCCGCGACCGCGTCCGGAGTGCGCAGGGCGTTGTTCGTGACGTAGGCCAGGTGCATGCCGTCGGCCCGGGCCGAGGCCAGCGACTCCACCGCGTGCGCGATGGCCTCCCCGCCCGCGTACACCACCCCGTCGAGGTCCAGCAGGGCCGTGTCGTACGCCTGGTGCAGACTGCGCTCACTGCCCGCGGGACTGGTCCTGCTCTGCCGGGTCATGGTGTCCGCTCCTCCTGGTGTCCTCCCGGCCGCAGCCGGGGGATCGATCTTGTCCGGTTTCCGCACTCCCCCGATCATCCCGCATGGCGAGACGGGTCTTACGATTCTCCAATGACCACATCTGGCACCGCGGACCATGGACTGCGCCTGATCCCGTTCCATGGCCTGCGCTATGTCCCCGAGCGTGTCGGCAGCCTGGCCGCCGTCACCTCGCCGCCGTACGACGTGGTCGTGCGCCCGGACGGACTCAACCACCTCGAGTCCGCCGATCCGCACAACATCGTCCGCCTGATCCTCCCGCAGGCCGACACCCCCGCCGCGCGCAATCAGCAGGCGGCGCACACCCTGCGCGACTGGCTCTCCGAGGGCATCCTCAGCGCCGACCCCGAGCCCGCTCTGTACGTGTACGAGCAGCGCAAGGGCGGCCTGCTGCAGCGCGGCATCATCGGTGCCCTGGCCCTCTCCGCCGCCGACGCCGGCATCGTCCTGCCCCACGAGGACGTCATGCCCCACGTGGTCACCGACCGGGCCGGTCTGATGCGTGCCACCTCCGCCAACCTCGAACCGCTCCTCCTCACCTACCTCGGCGACGACCCGGAGGCGGGGGCCGCGGCGGTCGTCGAGCGCACGTCGCGGAGCACTCCGCTGTTCGCCACCACCACCGAGGACGGTTTCCAGCACCGGCTGTGGGCCGTCACCGACCCCGCCGACCTGGCGGCGATCAGTACCGACCTGGGCGACCGCCAGGCCCTGATCGCCGACGGGCACCACCGCTGGGCGACCTACCTGCGCCTCCAGGAGGAGCACGGTTCCCCCACCGCGTGGGACTTCGGCCTGGTCCTCCTCGTGGACACGGCCCGCTACCCGCTCCAGGTCCGTGCCATCCACCGGATGCTCCGCCGCCTGCCGCTCGACCGGGCCCTCGCCTCCCTCGACGGCCACTTCCGGGTCCGCAAGGTCGAGGGGCCGCTGCCGCTGGCCATGGAGGCCCTGGACGACGCCGCCGAGCGCGGCAACGCCTTCCTCCTCGCCGGGGACGGCACCTTCCACCTGGTCACCGACCCCGACCCGGCCCTCATCGACCGAACGGTCCGCCACGACCGTCCGGAGGCCTGGCGCCGGCTGGACGCCACGGTGCTCCACGCGACCCTGCTGGACACCCTGTGGGACATCCCCGACACCCCGGACCAGATCACGTACATCCACGACACCGAGGCCACCGTCGAGATGGCCGAGCGCAACGGCGGCACGGCGGTCCTGCTGCATCCCGTACGGGAGGCGATCGTGCGGGAGCTGGCCCGCCAGGGCGTGACGATGCCCCGCAAGTCCACCTCCTTCGGCCCGAAGCCGGCCACCGGCCTGGTGCTGCGCAGCCTGGACTGACGGAAACACAAAAGGGC
>NZ_JBSGXB010000259.1:0-11326 GCF_053609185.1 Streptomyces sp. NPDC054956
CACCTACACCAACCTGTCCGACCACTACCCCCTGATCGGCCGCTGATCCGACCCGAGGGCGCCCGCCGCGATCCGGCGGGCGCCCTCGGCGCGGGGTGGGGCGGGGACGCTCAGCCGGAGGCCTTCGCGCGTTCCCATTCGGTCGCGTAGTCCTGGAAGATCTCGCGGAGGTGGTGGCCGATCTTCAGGTAGTCCAGGTCGTCGAGGTTGGCCAGGGAGACGCGGACCGACCATTCGGGGCCGTCGAAGCCGCCTCCGTTGAGGAGGACCACCGAGGTCTGTTCCGCGAGGCGGAACAGCGGGTCGACCGGCTCGTAGTTCTTCTCCAGGAAGTCCGCGAAGTCCTTGCCGTGGACCCGCTCCGCCTCGGCCAGCAGGTCGAGCTCGATGTAGTAGCCGGCCCGCCGGTCGTCCTCGGAGATCTTCATCTGGGCGCCCTCCAGCAGGAGGTCGAGCCTGCGGTGGACGATCTGGCGGATGCGCTCCTTGTACGCCTGGCCCTCCTCCAGCATGTCGAACAGCGAGAAGAGCGTCATCATCGTCTGCTGGGGCAGGGAGAGGCCCGCTGTGTGGTTGAGGGCCACCGAGCGGGAGTCGGCGACGAGGCGGTCGATGAAGCGGATCTTCTCCGGTTCCAGGGTGAGGGTGCCGTAGCGCTTGGCGAGGCGGTCCTTCTGGTCCTGGGGGAACGCGGCGATCATCTCGTCGACGACGTTGTCGTCGTGGAGGCCGATGACACCGAGCCGCCAGCCCGTGCACCCGTAGTGCTTGGAGTACGAGTACACGAGCAGGGTGTTGCGCGGCAGGTCGGCGGCGATCGAGCGGAAGCCGGGCACGAAGGTGCCGTACACGTCGTCCGTGACGATCAGCAGGTTCGGGTTGCTGGTGGCGACGATGTCCTTGATCTGGTTCGCCACCCGGTCGCTCAGGGAGAGCGAGGGCGGGTTGCTCGGGTTGACCAGGCAGACGAGCTTCACGGAGGGGTCCGCCAGCTTGGCGACCTCCTCCTCCGGGTAGCGCCACTGCCGCACCCCGGTCTCGGCGAAGAGGCTCGCGGAGACGTTGACCACCTCGAACTCGAAGGTGTCGAGCTCGGGGATCTCGATGTACGGCGTGAACACCGGGGTCATCAGGGCGATCTTGTCGCCCTTCTTCAGGATCCCGTTCTTCATCAGCGAGTCGAAGATGTAGCACATGGCGGCCGTGCCGCCCTCGGTCGCGAACAGGGAGAGGTCGTTGCCCTCGGGCGGCCGCTTGTCGAACATCTCGTCGGCGACGTACCCCCGCACGATCTGCTCCGCGTGCTTCAGCATCCGGTCCGGTACCGGGTAGTTGTCGCCGGTGATGGAGTCGGTGAGCTCGTGGACGAAGGCGTCCTTGTCGAACGGCCAGCGCGAGAGCGCGTACTGGACGCAGGCTGCGAGCATCTCCACGCCCGGCAGGTCCGGATGGCGGCGGGCCCACGATTCGAACCGCTCCCCGATGCCCTTCTTCTCCGGCATCCCGCCGAGGTTGTCGGCGGTCCACACCCGCCGGGACTCCTCCAGCGCGAAGTAGCCCAGTGCGTAGAAGGCCTCGCGGGGCCCGGTGGCGATCCAGTTCGGGTTGCCGCGGCCCGCGTTGAGCATGGCGCGCGCGGTGGTGTCCTTCTGCCCCGGCTTGTCGGCCTGGGCGGCGGAGGCGAGCTGGATGAACTTGTCCTTCAGCTCGAACGGGCTGAGCTGGGCGAAGGACTGGATCTCCTCGCGGCTGAAAGTGGTCTCCGGCACGGTGTTCGTTCCTTTGCGTCGCGGGTGTTCAGCGGGTGTTCAGTGGTGGAGGAGGACGATGACGGCGCCCCAGATGGTCAGCAGTACGTTGCTGATCGCGTACGGGATCGTGTAACCGAGCGTCGGCACCTGGGATTTGGACTCTTCGTTGACGGCGCCGATCGCGGCCGTGGTGGTCTGGCCGCCGGCCAGGACGCCCATCAGGATCGGGAAGCGGATCTTCTGGATGTGGTGGCCGACCAGGAAGCCGACCAGCAGCGGGATCAGCGTGGCGACGGCCCCGAAGAGCAGCAGCCCCCAGCCGGCGGAGGACAGTCCGCTGGTGAAGCTCGGCCCGGCGTTGAGGCCGACGACCGCGACGAAGAGGCAGAGCCCGAGGGTGTCCATGAACCACTGGGCGCCGGGCGGGACGTTGCCGTACGTCGGGTACCTGCCCCGGATCCAGCCGAAGACCAGGCCCATGATGAGCGCGCCGCCCGAGGTGGACAGCGAGATCGGGACCCCGCCCGCGGTGAGCGCCGGGATGCCGAGGCAGCCGCCGAGGAAGATGCCGAGGCCGACCCAGATCATGTCGGTGGCGAAGCTGGTCGGGACCGGCTTGCCGATGGCCTGCCCGGCCGGGTCCACCAGCCGCTTGGGGCCGGAGAGGATCAGGGTGTCCCCGCGCTCCAGCTCGGTGGAGAGCCGGTAGGGGAACTCCGCGCCCGAGCGGAACAGTTTGTCGACGTAGACCCCGACCATGAAGGGTTCGGCGCGCAGCTCCGCGATGGTCTTGCCCAGTTGCGCCTTCTCCGAGGCGACCACGTGCAGCGTCTCGGTCTGGTAGCCGAGGAGTTCGACGTCGTCGGTCTCGGGGCCGATGTGGGTGCGGGCGTCGAAGTCGACGAGCGATCCGCGCAGGGCGCTGACGGCGACGGTGTCGCCCTCGCGCAGCACCGTCTGCTGGGTGTGGTCGAGGATCGCTCCGTCCCGCCGGACCCGTGTGAGGTAGATCCGGTGGCCGAGCGCCTTCTGCTGGTGCTCGAAGTCGTCGATGGTCCGGCCGACGAGGTCGGGGCGCTGGATGGTGTAGGCCCGCAGGACGATCTCGTAGTACCCCTCGTGCAGATCGGGGTTGTCGGCGGGCGCGTCGAGCTCCTTGGCGAGCTGGACGCTCTCGGCGGCGAGGTCGCGGCGGTAGAGCCGGGGCAGCACGTTGGCCAGGAGCAGCGCGCACAGGATGGTGCCGAGCGGGTAGGTGACGGCGTAGGCGACCGCGACCAGGTTCTGCTGCTCCTTGATCTGGTCCCCGCTGAGCCCGGGCAGGTTGCCGATCGCGTCCTGCGCGACGCCGATGACGGCGGACTGGGTGAGCGCGCCGCCGAGGAAGCCGGCGCTGAGCCCGGGCCCGTAGCCGAGCATCGTGACGAAGCCCCAGGAGACCAGCAGGCCGGTGACGCAGACGACGACGGCGTTGAGGACCTGGGGCAGGCCGTCCTTCTTGAGGCCGCGGAAGAACTGCGGGCCGACCTTGTAGCCGAGGGCGAACAGGAACATCGTGAAGAAGAGGTTCTTCACGGTCCCGTCGATGGTGATCTTGAACTGGGCGCCGAAGACGAGGCCCGCGACGAGGCAGCCGGTGACGGCGCCCAGGCCGATGGCCTTCCAGCGCAGCTTCCCGACGAGGAAGCCGAAGGCCACGGTGATGAAGACGAGCAGTTCGGGATGGGGATGGAAGATGTTGCGGTTGAGGAAATCGATCATGGGGGGTGACCGTCCTGGTGAGAGGCGGCGGGGGTGGGGTCAGGCGCCGAGGATGCCGACGAGGATCGGCCCGGTGAGCGGGAGCAGGAAGTTGGACAGGGCGTAGGTGATCGTGTAGCCGAGCATCGGGACGGAGCTCTGGGCCACCTGCGTGACCGAGGTGATGGCCGGCGTGGAGCACTGCTGTCCGGCGATGGCGCCGATCAGCAGCGGCTTCTCGATCTTCAGGAGCTTGCGGCCGACGACCAGCGAGAGCGTGGCCGGTACGAGGACCATCGCGATCCCGGCGAACGGCAGCAGGGCCCCGTACTCCTTGAGCAGGGGCCAGGCCTGCGGGCCGGAGGTGAGCCCGGTGCAGGCGATGAAGACCGCGAGCCCCATGTCCTTGATGGTGGTGGCGGCTTGCGGCGGGAAGGCGCCGAAGGTCTGCCGGCGGGAGCGGAACCAGCCGAAGAACAGGCCCGCGACCAGGCAGCCGCCGCCGGTGCCGAGCGAGAGCGGGGCCCCGCCGACGCGGACGACGAGCTGTCCGATCAGCGAGCCGAGCGCGATGCCGAGGCCGAGGTAGATGAAGTCGGTGGCGTCGTTCCTGGCCACCGTGCCGATCTTCGCGACGATCCGGTCCAGGCCCGCGCGGGCGCCGACGAGGGTGACGACGTCGCCGCGCTGGACGACGGTCTCCGGGGTGGCCGGCAGGTGCTGCTCGCCGCGGAGCACGTCGGTCACGTACACGCCGCCGCGGCTGAGTTCCGGGTGCTCCCGGCCGATCGAGGCGATCGACTTCCCGGAGACGGACGGGTCGGTCACCGCGATCTGGCTCGTGGCGAGCGGGGTGTCCACGCCGGGGATGCCGGGGGTCTCGGGGCCGATGACCCGGCCCGCCGCTATGGCGTCCGCGCGCCGGCCGACGACGAGGACCAGGTCGGAGAGGGTGAGTTCGAGGTCCGGGGCGGGGGTGAGGCTCTTGGAGCCGCGTTTGACGGCCTCCACGGTGACCCCGCCGCCGAAGCCGGCTTCCAGGTCCCCGACGGTGCGGCCGTCGGCGTGGGTGACCAGGTGGGTCCGCCCGACGAGGCCGGGCAGTGCCTCGCGCTCGTCGCTCTCGAGCCCGCCTCCCCCGCCGCCGCGCATCCTCTCCCACAGTTCGCGCGAGGCGTCCCGCAGGCTGACGCGGAGCAGCATCGGCATGATCTGGCTGGTGTAGATGACGATGGTGACCAGGCCGAAGAGGTAGCAGACGGTGTACGCGGTGGCCACGTGGCCCTGGTACGTGGAGATCTGGTCCGCGGTCAGGTCGGGCAGCTTGCCGATCGCCTCGGTGGCGGTGCCGACCACGGCGGATTCGGTGGCCGCGCCGGCGAGGATGCCGGAGGCGGTGCCGACGTCGAGGTCGAAGACCTTGGCCAGCAGGTAGGCGAGGCCGAGCACGCTGGCGAGTTCGATGAAGCAGAGCGCGAAGAAGCGCATGCTCTTGCGATTGAGGTTGGCGAAGAACTGCGGTCCGGCCATGTAGCCGAGGGCGAAGATGAAGAGCGCGAAGAAGATGGTCTTCACGTCGGCGTCGATCTCGATCTCGGCCCAGGCGCCGATCAGCAGCGAGACGATCAGCGTGCCGCAGATGCCGCCGAGGGTGATCGGGCCCACGCGCAGTTTGCCGACGAGGTAGCCGACCGCCAGGCAGAGGAAGAGGGCGAGTTCGGGGTGGTCGCGCAGCACACCCATGGGCGGTCAGCCGCCCTTGCCGGGCGAAGGGGCGAATTCAATACATATCCACATCCCCTCACCCTTGTCCGGTGAGCGTCCGTCCGCTCACCGGACAGGGCCGTCCGGGTTACGTCTTTTCGTACGAATCCTGGCGCGGGCCTACTCCGCGCCGTCGCCCGGCCCCTCGTACAGCCCGTCGATCAGGGCCCCGTACTTCTCCCGGACCACGCGGCGGCGCAGTTTCAGCGAGGGGGTCAGCTCCCCCGACTCCGGGCCCCACTCCTCGGTCAGCAACCGGTAGCGCTTGATCTGCTCGGTGCGGTTGAGCCGGGAGTTGGCGGCCTCGACGGCCCGCGCGACCTCCTCCCGGACGGCCGGGTGCGCGGCCAGCTCCGCGGGCGTCGCCGCCTCGATGCCGCGGGCCGCCGCCCAGGCCGGGGCCAGTTCCGGGTCCAGGACGAGGAGGGCCACGAGGTAGGAGCGGCCGTCGCCGTGCACCAGCGCCTGGCCGATCAGCGGGTGTTCCTTGACGGTGTTCTCCACCAGGGCCGGTGAGACGTTCTTCCCGTTCGAGGTGATGATCAGTTCCTTCTTGCGGTCGGTCAGCCAGAGGAACCCGTCCTCGTCGAGCCGGCCGACGTCACCGGTCGGGAACCACCCCTCCCCGTCGGCGGCGCTGTCCACCGAGCCGTCCGGGAGCAGGTAGCCGCCGAAGACCGTCTCTCCGCGCGTGAAGATCTCCCCGTCGGCCGCGAGCCTCAGCTCCAGCCCCTCGATCGGGCGGCCCACCGAGCCCAGCCGGAAGCCGTCCGGGCTGTTGACCGTGCACACGCCGGAGGTCTCCGTCAGCCCCCAGGCGTCCATGATGGTGATCCCCCAGCCCGCCCAGAACCGGACCACGTCGATCGGCATCGGCGCGGTGGCGCTCGCCGTCCAGACCAGGCGGTCCAGCCCCGCCAGGGAGAGCAGCGGGTCCAGCACCCGCTCCTTGGCCGCCCGGTACGAGGCTTCGAGCGCGGCCGGGACCTCGCGCCCGCGCTCCCGGTGGGCCGCCCGGGCCCGCGCCAGGTCGTTCGCGGCCTCGATGGCGAGCCGCTGCTCCTCGGGGAGCCGCCCGAGGACCGCCCGTACGGAGGCGGCCAGCTTCTCCCACACCCGGGGGACGCCGAAGAACTGCACCGGGTGCAGCTCGCGCACCGCGACCGACACGGCCGCCGGGTCGGCGCACAGCCGGACGTGGGCGGCGCGCAGCAGCGGCAGGTAGATGCCGAGGACCCGCTCCGCGATGTGCGCGAAGGGCAGGTAGCAGATGTGCTCGGCGTGCTCGGGCAGGTCCACGTGCCGGTCGAGCCGGACCGCCTGGAGCATGATGTTGCGGTGGGTGAGGCGCACGCCCTTGGGGTCCCCGGTGGTGCCCGAGGTGTAGACGACGGTCAGCGGGTCCTCGGGGCGCGCCTCCTGCCAGGCCTTCTCGAAGGCGTCGGGGCTGTAGGTGCGGGCGCCGCTCGCGTGCAGGGAGCCGTAGGTCCGGTGCGGGCCCGCCTCGGCGGCCTCGGCCACGACCAGCCGCTCCAGCGGGACCCCGGGGTCGGCCAGCAGCGGTTCCCACCGGGCCAGTTCCCGGGCACCCTCGACCACGGCGATCCGGGCCCGGCTGTGGCGGGCTATGTGGGCGATCTGCTCGGGCGCGGAGGTCCCGTACACGGTGACGGGGACGGCGCCGAGGTGGACGAGGGCGAGGTCGGTGAGCCAGTGTTCCGGGCGGTTGCCCATCATGAGCAGGACGTGCTCGCCGCGGCCGACGCCGAGGGCGGCGTAACCGGAGGCGAGGACGGCCACCTTGCGGCGCACGTCGGACCAGCTGAGGGTGGACCAGCCGTCGCCCTCGCGCCAGGAGAGGGCGGGCAGATCGCCGTGCTCGGCGGCGTTTCGCGCGAGCAGGGCGGGCAGGACGAGCTCGTCGGGAGGTGAGGGCAGTCGCAGGTTCGTGGGCACGGGCAGCTCCTTGCCGTTTCACATCGTTGGTGCGACAGCAATACTGTTGAACACGAACTGTGTCGATCGAACCGCGCCGGTCGAACTGTTCCGATCCAAGAACGCGCCGATCAGAGAGCGAGTCGGAGAGCCCATGACCACCCAGGCACCGGAGCCGACGCTCACCGTCGACGAGTTGGCCGCCAGGGCGGGCGTGACCGTCCGCACCGTACGTTTCTACAGCACCCGCGGCCTTTTGCCCCCTCCCGTGATCGGACCCCGTCGAGTGGGCCACTACGGCCCCGAGCACCTGTCGCGGCTGGCGCTGATCGAGGAGCTGCAGCACCAGGGCATGACCCTGTCCGCCATCGAGCGCTACCTCGACGCCCTCCCCGACGACCTGAGCGCGCACGATCTGGCCATCCACCGGGCCCTGGTGGCGACATGGGCCCCGGACGCGGCGCTGAAGGCCTCGCACGCGGAGCTGGAGAAGCGGGCCGGGCGGGCCCTGACGGAGAACGACATCCGGCGGCTGACGGCGATGAACGTACTGGCGCCCGCCCCGGAGGGGTTCCGGGTGGACGTGGGACTGCTGCGGCTCGGGGTCGCGCTGCTCGACGTACCGATCGCCCACGAGACGATCCTGGTCGCGCGCAAGGTGCTGATGGAGCACGCACGGACGGCCGCGCACCAGCTGACCGCACTGTTCCGGGACGAGGTGTGGGGGCCGTTCACGGAGGGCGAGAGCGATCCGGAGCGGGTGGAGGCGATGAAGGCGCTGTCCGCGCACATGCAGCCGATGGTGGTGCAGGCCCTGGTGACGGCCTTCCAGCGCTCCCTGAAGGAGGAGTTGCGGGCCGCCTTCGTCCCGGAGGAGCAGGAGCCCCAGACGGGTCCGGTCCGAGGGGCCGGACCCGCCTGAGCCAGCTGCTCTACGCGGTGCGCCGCAGGCGCACCGCCTGCTTCGTCAGCTCCGACACCTCGAAGCGGACACCCGCCAGCTCCACGGTGTCGCCGACCCGGACGTCCGCGTAGTCGGCCACCATGACGGCCGCGCACACGCCCTTGAAGTGGGCCGTCCCCGCGGCCGGGTCGACACCGGAGACCGTGAGGGACAGGCCGGTGGGGAAGCGGGTCACACCGCCGTTGGCGACGATCGACTGCGTGGCGCCCTCGGCGGGGAACCCCTTCGACGCCGCGGCCAGCACCTCGGGGTTGTTGGTGAAGCACAGCCCGTCGTCCGCGGCGCCACCGGCCGACTTCATCGAGGCGGGGGCCGCGGCGAGGGCGGTGCGGTCCGCCGCGTCCTGCGGTTCCAGGACCACCCGGTACGAGCAGATCTGGGCCACGGTGTAGGCGTGTCCCGCGTAGGTGACCTGCTGGCCGGTCCTGACGGTCTGCTCCGGCTGCCCCTCCTCGTACGTGGCCCCCTCGCGCAGGACCGCGGTGCGGCCCGTGCCGTCGGCGCCCGCGCCGGTGTACTGCACCCCGCCCTTGCCGGGCAGCCGGAAGCCGCCCCCGCGCAGGAGGTGCACCCCGTCCTTGGACGCCTCGCCGACGCAGACCGGCCCCTTGTCGGCCACGGCTGCGGACGGAGCCGCGGTCGGCTGCCGGTCCTCGCCGCCGTCCCCGCCGCCCGTGCCGCATCCCGACAGCAGCAGCGCGGCAGCGGTGGTGGTGATCACGGCACGTCCAACGGCCGGCCCGCGCATCCGTCGCACCTTACTCATGGTCTTCCTCGTGCTCTTCCTCGTGGTCCTCGTCGGTCGCTTCGCGGTGTGCGGCGTCCGTCACCCGCGTGAGCACCACGCGCTTGCGGTACTCGACCTCCGTCACGCGCCAGGTGTCCCCGGTGATCTCCACCGTGTCCCCGGGCGTGAGGTCGTCGTGGCGCGCCACGAGTTCGCCCTGGCAGCTGACCTTGATCTGGCCGTGCACGGAGGGCTCGGCGAAGAGGTCGGCCAGGACCATGTGGGTCCGGCCCTCGTACTCGACGGCGTACGGGACGTGGTAGCGCAGCGGCCACCGGCCGTCGAACTCGAAGGGGTACTTCACCTGCGGGGGGCCGTCAGGGGACATCGAAAGCCTCCGGGCTCTGGAAGTACTTGTTGAAGTCGGCCTGGGACACGACGATCGGCTTGTAGCCGGAGGTGCCCCAGGGGTTGCCCAGGATGATCTTGCCGTCGTCCGTGAACCCGCGCACGTAATAGGCGTGGTTGGTGCAGTACGAGGGCTCCCACTCCTTCGGGTGGTTCTTGGCCAGGCTCTCGTCGGCCGGGGTGGAGACGGTCAGGACCTTGCCCGAGTCGAAGGCCTTCTTCAGCGAGGACAGGTCCTTGTCCTCGTGGGCGCCGAGGCCGAAGAAGCCGCCCGCCTCGAGGTCCTCGCCCTCCCTGCCGGTCAGGTAGGGCGCCGACTTCTTCGGGTCGTCGCCCTCGATGGCGCCGTAGCCGCGCTCCCCGTCACCGGAGTCGCCGTAGGCGATCGCGAAGGCCTTCTCGTAGTACGCGGGCCAGGTCTCGCCGTTGCCGTAGGAGCTGATCGGGTTGCCGTTCTGGTCCGTCGGCAGGTCCGCGGTCATGGTGATCCACTGGGCCTTGCCGCTCTTGTCCCAGACCCGCACGCTGACCGTGCCGTTCGGGTTCTGCTTGATGCCGTCCTGGATGAACTGCGGGTCCTTCTGGGCCAGTCCGGCCAGCGAGGCGACGTACCAGCAGTCGCCGAACTGGCGCTGGTTGACGTCGTCGGCGGAGACACCGTGGTTGAACAGGGGATCCGACGGCGTGGCCCAGTGGATGCCGCTGTTCGTCTGGCCGTTCTGGTCGTTGCCGCCCTCCTTGTAGGCGGCGGAGTTGGTGAAGGTCGGCTGGATGCCGGGGAACGCCGTCTGGAACTTGCCGATGTTCTCCGGGCTGATCTTCGCCAGCATCCCGCCCAGGGTCTGGCGCAGCCGGCTCTCCGCCAGACCGTTGTGGTCGAACGGGGTCCAGCCGGAGTCGTCGGTGCACGTGACCAGCGCGTTGAAGAACGCGAGGTCCTTGGGCGAGGCCTTGGCTATCACGGCGTCCAGCTCACCGGCGGTCAGCCCGTCCAGCTCGCCGGAGACCTTCTCCAGGTCGTCGCGGTTGCCGTTCATGCCGAAGTCCTTGCCCTGCAGCTCCTGGAGGTGGCGCAGCGCGGAGTCGATCTTCTTGGCGTCGGGCGCCGGCTCGTCGAGGAAGAGCAGGCCGTCACTGACCGGGTAGCCCTGCCGGGCGAGCTCCTGGAGGCCTTCGAGCTGCGTGATGCGGCGCTTCATCGACGCCTGCATGTCGCTGAGTTCGCTGCCCAGCGCACCGGGCAGTCTCCGGCGTCCGAAGAACGGCATGGGGATCAGGTCGCCGACGAGTCCTTGCAGGTCCGCGTTGCGCGAGGCCTGCTGCCCGGGGGGCAGGTTCTGCTGGGCGGTGGTCAGGACCGCGGCGAGCTGGGTGTGCAGGCGCCCGGAGTTCTGGCCCAGGGCGTCGAGGTCCTTGGCGAGCGTCGTCAGTTTGACGGCGTCGAAGCCCCTGAACGTCATCAGTTGCCACCCGTCCCGGCCGCGGCCTTGTCCTTCGCGGTGGCCTGCCGGTCCAGCTCGTTCGCCTGGTTGTCCCAGCGCGTCGCGTCGGCCAGCAGCGCGGTGCCCATGCCGTTCAGCGACTGCCGGTGGCCGCGCAGGGCCGTGGTGCACTGGTCCGCGAACGGGCCCTGCCAGATGACGTCCTGGCCGCCGCCGGACCACAGGTTGGCCGCACGGGGCGTGGCCCGTTTGACCGCGTCGTCCAGGTACGGTCCGAGCTTGGCGGCGAGCGCCCGCGCCTCCCGCGCGCAGTCGCGCAGCTCGCGCGCCCGCTTCTTCAGGTCGGCTGCCTCGCCGTCCTTCTCCCCCATGTACGTTTCCTCCCCGTTCGGCCCGTTCACCGTACGCCGCGCGGGCACCACGGGCCCCACGCAGCTCGTACGGCAGCATAGCCAGCCGTGGTACGTCCGTTCGAACCCGAGGAGTGGGGCGGAGCAAAGCCCGTGCGGCCTCGGGGGCGCGCCCCCCAGGCCCCACGCCCCCAGGTAAACCACTAATACGGCGTAAGTTTCTCCCCGCAAGGCCAACACGAAGA
>NZ_JBSGXB010000260.1:0-11305 GCF_053609185.1 Streptomyces sp. NPDC054956
ATGTCGATCTCGTTGTCGAAGTGGCCGATGTTGCCCACGATCGCCTGGTGCTTCATCTTGGCCATGTCGGCGGCCATGATGATGTCCTTGTTGCCCGTGGTCGTGATGAAGATGTCGGCCGTCTCGACGACATCGTCGAGCGTCGCGACCTGGTAGCCGTCCATGGCCGCCTGGAGCGCGCAGATCGGGTCGATCTCGGTGATGATCACGCGGGCGCCCTGGCCGCGCAGCGACTCCGCGCAGCCCTTGCCGACGTCGCCGTAACCGAAGACGACCGCGGTCTTGCCGCCGATGAGGACGTCGGTGGCGCGGTTGATGCCGTCGATGAGCGAGTGGCGGCAGCCGTACTTGTTGTCGAACTTCGACTTGGTGACGGCGTCGTTCACGTTGATCGCCGGGAAGAGCAGGGTGCCCTCGGCCATCATCTCGTAGAGGCGGTGGACACCGGTGGTGGTCTCCTCGGTCACGCCGCGGATCTCGGACGCGAGCTGCGTCCACTTCTGCGGGGACTCGCCCAGGGTGCGGTTGAGGAGGGTCAGGATGTGGCCGTACTCCTCGGAGTCCGCCGTGGAGGGGTCCGGGGCCGCGCCGACCTTCTCGAACTCGACGCCCTTGTGGACGAGGAGGGTGGCGTCGCCACCGTCGTCGAGGATCATGTTCGGGCCGCCGGTGGGGGTGTTCGGCCAGGTCAGCGCCTGCTCCGTGCACCACCAGTACTCTTCCAGCGTCTCGCCCTTCCAGGCGAAGACGGGGACGCCCTGCGGGTTGTCCACGGTGCCGTTCGGGCCCACCGCGATGGCGGCGGCCGCGTGGTCCTGGGTGGAGAAGATGTTGCAGGAGGCCCAGCGGACGTCGGCGCCGAGGGCGACGAGGGTCTCGATGAGGACGGCGGTCTGCACGGTCATGTGCAGGGAGCCGGTGACGCGGGCGCCGGCCAGGGGCTGGGCGGCGGCGTACTCGCGGCGGATCGACATCAGGCCGGGCATCTCGTGCTCGGCGAGGGTGATCTCCTTGCGCCCGAAGACGGCGAGGGAGAGGTCCGCGACCTTGAAGTCGGTGAATGCGGCAGTCATGTGGATGCTGCTCCTCGTGGGTCGAGAGGTTGGGTACGGCTGAGCCGCGCACCGCCCGCAGGGGTGGCGCGCATCGAGCTCAGTCCGTCGGGGGTCCTCTCTCCCCTCGGCCGGTCCCAAGGACCGCCCGACCGCCATCAGCAGCGACGCCTGACACTGATGACGAATCTACACCGATCGGCGGAGCGTGGCTCGGACGACCGGAGATCAAGTCCCGTCTTGGCTTCAGGCCATCTGGCGGAACACTTCAGGGCCTTTCGGACTTTTGATGCACCCCCTACATGTTGCAGGATGCCGGTGGGTCGGGTCTTTTGCGCGATCCCGCTTACGAAGGCGTGAGGAGATTCCAGTGACCAGTCCGGCAGGCGCTCCTGGCAGCGGAGGCGAGAGCGGGCAGAAGCCCGTGAAGTTGGTGGCAGTCACCGCGTGCCCCACGGGCATCGCGCACACCTACATGGCCGCGGAGAAGCTCCAGCAGGCCGCCGACCGGCTCGGTGTGCGGATGAAGGTGGAGACCCAAGGCTCGATCGGGGCCGAGAACGTGCTCTCTGACAACGATGTCAGGGAGGCGGACGCGGTGATCATCGCCGCCGACAAGGAAGTCGACCGCGAGCGCTTCGCCGGCAAGCGGGTCCTGTCCACGGGCGTCGCGGACGGCATCCACCGGCCGGAGGAGCTGATCCAGCGGGCGCAGAGCGCGCCGGTGCAGTCCGGGACCGCCGCGGGCCCGGGCGGCGGCGGTGGCGGGGGCGGCGGCGGCAAGGAGCGCAGCCAGGCGTACAAGGCGCTGATGAACGGCGTCTCGCACATGATCCCGTTCGTGGTCGTGGGCGGTCTGCTGCTCGCCGTGTCCCTGTCCCTGGGCGGTCACGCGGACCCCAAGGGCGGACTGGTCATCCCCGAGGGGACCTTCTGGTACTACGTGAACGCGCTCGGCGTCACCGGCTTCAAGCTGATGCTGCCGATCTTCTCCGGCTACATCGCCTACGCCCTGGGTGACCGGCCGGCCCTCGTACCCGGCATGATCGGCGGCTTCCTGGCCGCCGACGCCGTGCACATCTACGGGGCCGACGCGAACGCGGGCTTCCTGGGCGCCATCGCGACGGGCTTCCTCGCGGGCTACCTGGTCGTGTGGATCAAGAAGGTCAAGGTCCCCAAGGCCATCCAGCCGATCATGCCGATCATCGTGATCCCGATCCTGTCGACCCTGGCCCTGGGCCTGTTCTACATCTACGTGATCGGGCAGCCGATCTCCTGGCTCTTCACGCACCTGACCAGCTGGCTGAACGGCATGACCGGCTCCAGCGCGATCGTGCTGGGCACCCTGATCGGCCTGATGATCGCCTTCGACATGGGCGGTCCGGTCAACAAGACCGCGTTCCTCGTCGCGGTCGGCCTCATCGGCACCAACAACCACGTCATGGGCATGGCCGCCGCGGCCATCCCCGTCATGCCGCTCGGACAGGGCCTGGCCACGCTGCTGCGCCGCAAGCTCTACGACGACCAGGAGCGGGAGACCGGCCTCGCCGCCCTGTTCATGGGCTTCTTCGGAATCTCCGAAGGCGCGATCCCCTTCGCCGCCGCCAGGCCCGCCCAGGTCATCCCGGCGAACATGCTGGGTGGTGCGGTGGCCGGTGCGATCGCCGGTGTGGCCGGGGTCCAGGACTCGGTGCCGCACGGCGGTCCGATCGTCTCGCTGTTCGGTGCCATCAGCGGGGTCGCCATGTTCTTCGTGGCCATCGCGGTCGGTGCGCTCGTGACGGCGCTGACGACCAACGCCCTGATCGAGTTCAAGCAGCGCCGGGAGGGCGCGGCGGGCGGCTCGCCCGTCCTCGCTCCGGAGCCGGTCCTCGTCGGCGCGGGTGCGGGCTCCGGGGCCGGGACGGCCGTACGGGCGCGGGCCGCGGCCGCGGCTCCCGTCGCCGCGGCCGGGAAGCCCGAGGTGCTGTCCGGATACCTGACCGAGCAGACCGTGAGGACGGAGCTGGCCTCGGACGCCAAGGAGGCCGCGATCCGCGAGATGGCGGAGATGCTGGCCACCACCGGCAACGTCCGCGACGTGGACGAGCTCGTACGGGTCGCCCTCGCCCGGGAGGCGCAGGGCACGACGGGCCTCGGCGAGTCGATCGCCATCCCGCACGCCAAGACGGACGCCGTGACCCGCCCGACGGTGGGCTTCGCCCGGTCCGACGCGGGCATCGAGTGGGGCGCGCTGGACGGGACGAAGGCCCGGCTGATCTTCATGATCTCCGTACCGGAGGCCGCCGCCGGGGACGAGCACCTGCGGATCCTCGCGCTGCTGTCGCGCAAGCTGATGGACACCGGGTTCCGGGAGCGGCTGCAGGCCGCCCCGGACGAGCAGGCGATCCTGGACGTGCTGCGCGAGATCCAGTAGCCGCAGCCCTTCCGCGCCCCCTCGGGCCCCGTACCCCACCTCGGTGGTACGGGGCCCGAGTGCGCTGCGTACGCTTCCCTGCCGGACGGGACGTATCGGTGAGGGGAACGGGCATGGAGCGGGATCAGCGCAGGCCGGGGCGGCGGAGAGGGATCTGGGCGATAGCACTGCTGGTGCTCGGCGCGGTGCTCTTCGTGGGGGCGGGCGCCGGGGTCCGGTTCTTCCTCTCGGACGATTACTCGCACCAGGTGATCCCGGGGAAGTCGATGCAGCCGGCCTACTCCCCCGGTGACGAGGTCTGGTTCGGGCGCGTGGCCCCGCGGGAGATCCGGCACGGGGACGCGGTGCTCGCTACGCCGCCGGCTTCGTGGCAAATCGGCGGGGACGTCTTCAAGCGGGTGATCGCGCTGGGCGGGGACCACCTCTCCTGGGCCAAGGGCGACGCCACCCTGATGCTGAACGGGAAGCCCCTCGTCGAGCCCTATGTGAAGGACCCGGCCATGCCTGCGATGGCTCCCTTCGACGTCACCGTGCCCGAGGGGCGGATGTTCGTGATGGGCGACAACCGCGTGGACTCCCTCGACTCCCTCGTCATGGCGGGCACCTACGGAAACGACGGGACCCTTCCGCTCTCGGCCGTTCGGGGGGTCACGAGGGACATGCCGACCGAGGTGCTGATCCTCTGGGTACTGGGTGCGCTGGGCGGAAAGGCCTTCCTCGTCGGCGGCGGGCTCGGCATCGCCTCGCTGGAGGCGCGGCGGCGGGCGGCGAAGCCCGCGCGGAACGCGGTGGCCGCCGGCTCCATCCACGAGGCCTCGGCGAGCGGCTGACTCGCTGTCGCGACGCGTCGAAGCCCCCCTGCGCCTGCGCAGGGGGGCCTCGACGTGCCGTACGAATCCCGGTCAGTGCCCCGGGTTGGTGCCCTTCGCGGCGGCCTCCGCGTTGTAGATGTCCGGCTCCAGGTAGATCACCCGGGCGATCGGGACGGCCGCGCGGATGCGGGCCTCGGCGGCGTTGATGGCGTTGGCCACCTCGATCGCCGTGTCGTCGCTCTGCACGGAGATCTTCGCGGCGACCAGCAGTTCCTCGGGGCCGAGGTGCAGGGTGCGCATGTGGATGACGCCGGTGACCACGTCGCCGTCGACGACGGCCGCCTTGATCTTCTCGACTTCCTCGGTACCGGCGGCCTCGCCGAGCAGCAGGGACTTGGTCTCGGCGGCGAGCACGATGGCGATGACGATGAGCAGGACGCCGATGCACAGGGTGCCGATGCCGTCCCAGATGCCGTTGCCGGTCAGCAGGGCGATGCCGACGCCCGCGAGGGCGAGGACCAGGCCGACGAGGGCGCCGAGGTCCTCCAGGAGGACGACGGGCAGCTCGGGGGCCTTGGCGCGCTTGATGAACTGGCCCCAGGTGAGGCTGCCGCGGATCTCGTTCGACTCCTTGATCGCGGTGCGGAAGGAGAAGCCCTCCGCGATGATCGCGAAGACGAGGACGCCGACCGGCCAGTACCAGTGCGAGATCTCGTGCGGCTCCTTGATCTTCTCGTAGCCCTCGTAGATGGCGAACATGCCGCCGACGGTGAACAGCACGATGGAGACGAGGAACGCGTAGATGTAGCGCTCGCGGCCGTACCCGAAGGGGTGTTGCGGAGTCGCCTCGCGCTGGGCCTTCTTGCCGCCGAGCAGCAGCAGGCCCTGGTTCCCGGAGTCGGCCAGCGAGTGGACGCTTTCCGCGAGCATCGACGAGGAGCCGCTGAAGACGAAGGCCACGAACTTGGCTACAGCGATGGCCAGATTGGCGGCGAGTGCCGCCACGATCGCCTTGGTACCGCCCGACGCGCTCATGGTTGCGATGTGTCCCTTCCTCGGTGCGGCGCCCCGGTCCGGGGCGCCGCGTCACGGCCGCAGATTCTCACAGCCACCGGTAGGGACGGTACGTCAGACCACGACGGTGGCACGGAAGACGGTGCCGGTACCGGACAGTTCGGCCTTCTCTCCCGCCGGGACGAAGACCGACTCGCCGGGGACCAGCGTCAGTTCGCCGGACTTCGGTGAGGCGGCCTTCGGGGTGCCCGCCGTGCAGAGCAGGATCTGCGGGGTGGTGTCCGGGAGGACCCGCGGGGCGGCGCCGGGGGCCAGGACGAAGCGGGAGAGCCGGAACTCGTCGATGGGGGTCTCGTAGACCTCTTCGCCGTTGCCCTCGGGGCGCAGGACGCCCGGGTCGCCCGGCTCGAAGAGGGTGATCTTCAGCAGCTCGGGAACGTCGACGTGCTTGGGGGTGAGTCCGCAGCGCAGGACGTTGTCGGAGTTGGCCATGAGCTCGACGCCGAGTCCGTCGATGTAGGCGTGCGGGATGCCGGCGCCGAGGAACATGGCCTCGCCGGGCTGGAGTTGCACGTGGTTGAGGAGCATGGCGGCGATGACGCCCGGGTCGCCGGGGTAGTGGTGCACCAGGCCGGCGTACGGGGCGTACGGGCCACCGAGCCGCTGGGCGGCGGCCGCGGCCTCGGCGACCGTACGGGCCATCTCGGCGCGGTCGGCGGTCAGGACGGCGGTGAGCACCTCGCGCAGGGCCTTGTCCTCGGGGTGGGCGCGCAGGAGGTCGGCGTAGGGCTTGAGGGAGTCGACGCCGAGGCCTTCGAGGAGTTCGGCGGCCTCCAGCGGCGGGCGGAATCCGCACAGCCCGTCGAAGGGGGTGAGGGCGCAGACCAGCTCGGGCTTGTGGTTGGCGTCCTTGTAGTTTCGCTCGGGCGCCTCGATCGGGACTCCGCGCCGCTCCTCGTCCTCGAACCCGGCCCTGGCCTGGGCGAGATCGGGGTGGACCTGGAGGGAGAGCGGGGCGCCGGCGGCGAGGACCTTGAAGAGGAAGGGCAGCCTGGGGCCGAACTTGGCGACGGCGGCGACTCCGAGTTCGGCCTCGGGGTCGGCGTCGATGAGGTCCGACAGAGCGGTCTCGCCGGTTCCGCGGTCGAGGCGGGAGGGGGCGCCGGGGTGGGCGCCCATCCACATCTCGGCCTGGGGTTCACCGGTGGGGGCGACTCCGAGGAGCTCGGGGATCGCGGTGGTGGATCCCCAGGCGTAGGGGCGGATCGTGTTCGTGAGGCGGTCCATCGGTGGTCTTCCTGGGTGAGAGAGATGCGGGTATGCGTCTCAGCTGTGTCCCCCGGAGGCCAGCGCCAGGTAGGCGGTGGCGAAATCCGTGACGGCGAGGAGTTCGGCGAGCTGTTCCAGCTCGGTGCCCTCCTCTGGTTCGATCTCGCTGATGGCCGTGTCGTGGCTGTGGGCGAGCTCTCGTGCGGCAGGAGCGGCTGTCAGTCCGCCTGCGGGCCGGTCGCGCAGCAGGACGACGCGTGCGCGGAGGGCCTGCGGTTCTTCCACTCGGTCGCGGAAGAAGTCGTCGGGGTCGGCGCCGGCGGCGAAGGCGCCGGCGAGCAGGACTCCGTGGGCCGGCAGGGCCTCGGGGAGGTCGGCGGCCAGCGCGGGGCGGCCGGCGAGCTCGGCGAGGGTGGCGGCGAACCGGCGGCCCGCGGGTCCGGCGGCGGCTCCCTCGCTCCAGATGAGCGGGAGGGAGTCGGCGAGCTCGGACGCGAGGGTCTTGGCCGGGTTGGAGTAGGTGGCGATGGCGGGGCCGCAGCGCTCGGCGGTGCGGTCGAGCCGGTCGGCGACGAGCTGGAGGGTGTCGGGGGCGGCGGTGACGAGGCCGACCTTGTCGAGGAGCACCAGCAGCGGCGTGAGCAGGGCCCACAGAGCTCCGGGCCCGGCCGCGGCGGATTCGTCGTACTCCTGGTACGGGGCCCTGGCCATCGGTACGAGGAGCCCGTGCGCGCCGTCGATGGCCTCGCTCAGCGGCGAGCGCTCGGGCGCGACGGCGACGACGGTGGAGCCGCGCCGGTAGGCCTGCTCGGCGAGGACGGCGAGGCCGGGCTCGGTGCCGTCGGTGGTGGCGATGAGCAGCAGGTCGACGGGGCCGGCCCAGCCGGGCAACGCCCAGCGCAGGGCGCCGGAGGCGTGCGCGACGCCGGTCGGGTGCAGCCTGATGACGGGCGCGGAGGCGCCGGCGAGCGCTCCGAGCAGGTCGGCGACCCCGGTGGCGGCGGTCCCGGGCCCGGCGATCAGGACCGCGCGGGGGCGGCCGTCGGGGCGCAGGTCGCCGAGGCCCGCCTCGGCGGCGTGCCGGGCGGCCGTGCGCACGCGGGCTCCGGCCTCGGCGGCGCCGCGGAGGAGGCCTCGGCGGTCGGCGCGGGCGAGATCGTCAGGTGCGTCGAGGAGCGGCTCGTCGAGCATGGCGGCCTCCGGCTGTGTGGGTGACGGAACCTGTGTGGTGACGGAACCAGTCTCAGCTTTTGCGCGGGGTGGCGGTAGGAGGCTCAGGCGGGGCGGCGCGCCTCGTCCACGAGGAGCACCGGGATGCCGTCGCGGACCGGGTAGGCGAGACCGCAGTCCTGGCTTCCGGTGCAGATCAGCTCGGGGGCCGTTTCGTCCGCCGACTTGTCCTCGAGGGGCGAGTGGCAGGCGGGGCAGGCGAGGATCTCCAGGAGGCCGGCTTCGAGCGGCATGTGCGGTTCCCTTCGGGGATGTGGATCGGGCCTGGTCAGCCTACCGCCGAGTCACCTCCGGTGCGGGCTGGAGGTGACTCGGCGGTCGATGCGGATCGGGTGCGGCGCCGTTGCCGGGGCTCCGCCCCGGACCCCGCGCCTCAAACGCCGGCGGGGCTGAAAGATCGCCTCAATCGCCGGCGGGGCTGATGTGCCCGCCGGCGGGGCTGGTTCTGCCCGGCGCCGGGTTCAGGCGCGGATGAGTGCCAGGACCTCGTCGCGGACCTTGGCCAGGGTGGTGGTGTCGCGGGCCTCGACGTTCAGGCGGAGCAGGGGCTCCGTGTTGGAGGCGCGGACGTTGAACCACCAGTCCTCGCCGGTCGCGGTGAGGCCGTCGAGCTCGTCGAGGGTGACGCCCGGGGCCGAGCCGTAGGCGGCCTTGACGGCGGCGAGGCGGCCCGCCTGGTCGGCGACGGTGGAGTTGATCTCGCCGGAGCCCGCGTAGCGGTCGTAGGAGGAGACCAGGCCGGAGAGGGCGCCGTCCTGGCCGCCGAGGGCCGCGAGGACGTGGAGCGCGGCGAGCATGCCGGTGTCCGCGTTCCAGAAGTCCTTGAAGTAGTAGTGCGCCGAGTGCTCGCCGCCGAAGATGGCGCCGGACTTGGCCATCTCCTCCTTGATGAAGGAGTGGCCGACGCGGGTGCGGACCGGGGTGCCGCCGTTCTCGCGCACGACCTCGGGCACCGACCAGGAGGTGATCAGGTTGTGGATCACGGTGCCGGTGCCGCCGTTGCGGGCCAGCTCGCGGGCCGCGACCAGGGCGGTGATGGCGGACGGGGAGATGCCCTCGCCGCGCTCGTCGACGATGAAGCAGCGGTCGGCGTCGCCGTCGAAGGCGATGCCGAGGTCGGCGCCCTCGGCCTTCACGCGGGCCTGGAGGTCGACGATGTTCTTCGGGTCGAGGGGGTTGGCCTCGTGGTTGGGGAAGGTCCCGTCCAGTTCGAAGTACATGGGGACGAGGTCCAGCGGGAGGCCCTCGAAGACGGTGGGGACGGTGTGGCCGCCCATGCCGTTGCCCGCGTCGACGACGACCTTGAGGGGGCGGATGCCGGTGAGGTCCACCAGGCCCTTGAGGTGGTCGGCGTAGCCGGTGAGGGTGTCCTGCTCGGTGACGGTGCCCGGGGTGGTGCCGGCGGGGACCTCGGGGGCGCCCTCGTCGCTCCAGCGCTCGACGAGCTCGCGGATGGCGGAGAGGCCGGTGTCCTGGCCCACGGGTGCGGCGCCGGCGCGGCAGAGCTTGATGCCGTTGTACTGGGCCGGGTTGTGCGAGGCCGTGAACATCGCGCCGGGCAGGTCCAGCTTGCCGGAGGCGTAGTACAGCTGGTCGGTGGAGCACAGACCGATCAGGGTGACGTCGACGCCGCGGGCGGCCGCGCCGCGCGCGAAGGCGGCGGACAGGCCGGGCGAGGAGGGGCGCATGTCGTGACCGATGACGATCGCAGTCGCTCCGGTGACCTCGACGAACGCGGCACCGAACAGTTCGGCCAGCGGCTCGTCCCACTCGTCCGGTACGACACCTCGTACGTCGTAAGCCTTGACGATGTTCGAAAGATCGGTGGCCACTGCCTGCCCTCCTGAAGGTGATGTGCGGTGAGGCAAACCTACCGTGGGCACCGGGCGTCTTATCGGACGATCGGAGTGTCAGGAGTCCGGCGAGCGCAGGACACGGAGGTGTCCGCGGCGCGTCTCTCCGGTGTTGTGACCGCCCTGACCTGCGCCGCCGCCGGCCTCGGCCGCGCGCTCGGGGGGCCGCGCGGCTTCCCGTACGGCGTTGGCGAGGGCTTCGAGGTCGTCGCTGGTGGGGCGGGAGGGCGCGGAACCGTCGGTGAGGCGTACGACGTCCCAGCCGCGCGGGGCGGTCAGGCGCTCCGAGTGCTCGGCGCACAGGTCGTAGCAGTGGGGTTCGGCGTAGGTGGCGAGCGGGCCGAGAACTGCGGTCGAATCGGCGTAGACGTACGTCAGTGTCGCGACGGCAGGGCGGCCGCACGCGGTGCGCGAACAGCGACGTACAAGGCTCACGACGTTGGACGGTACCGCACTCTTGACCGGGCCGCGACGACTCCCCCGCCGGGCACTCTCCCGTGTCGGCCGATCGCCCCCGCCCGGGCGGGGCCGAACGGGCCGAGCGGTCTCGGGGAAGTGGGGCGCGGAGGCGTGCCCCGCTTCCCCGGGACCGCTTACGCTGCGGGGGTGACGGACAGCACTCTGCCTCCCCCTCCCCCCTCCCTGCCTTCCGCTTCCCTGCCCGGCGGCTCCGGGGGCGGTGAGCCCCGGGTGCGGCGGCGCGACCGCCACGGTCGGGGGATGCGCGGGCCGGTGGCCCCGCCGCAGGTGCCGCTGTCGGCGAGCCGGTCGGAGCTCTTCGGCGACCTCGTACGGGACTCCGTGGAGCGGCTGGAACGGCGCTGGCCGCAGCTGGCGGAGGTGGAGTTCCTGGTCGGCGACGTGCCCGGGCCGCCGGGCGGGGCGGACGCCGGGTGGAACGACGAGGCGGTGCCGCTGGGCGCCCTGGCCGAGGCCGGGGGCGGGCGGCCGGCCCGGATCGTGGTGTTCCGGCGGCCGGTGGAGATCCGGACCAAGTCGCGGGACGAGAGGGCGCTGCTCGTGCACGAGATCGTGGTGGAGCAGGTGGCGGAGCTGCTGGGGCTGTCCCCGGAGACGGTGGATCCGCGGTACGGGCAGGACTAGGCCGGCAGGACTGGGCCGGCCTGACTAGGCCGGGCTGACTAGGCCGGGCTGACTAGGCCGGGCGGCCCTGCCACGGGAAGGGTGCGAGGTCGGGCTCGACCCAGGTGGTGCGGGCCTCGGGCGCGGCGAGGGTTCCGGGGCGGTAGAAGCGCGCCAGCAGGTCCTTGTCGAGCAGGTCCGGGTTGCGGTCGGCGAAGGCGTCGAAGTCCTCCGCGTCCCCCGCGGGGGCCCGGGTCGCGTGGTGGCCGACGAGTTCGACCCAGGCGCGGGTCAGGGTCGCGTGGTACTTCTGCGGGGCGCCGGCGGCGGTGGCCGTGCGCTGGATGCCCTCGGCGACCAGGGTGGCCGCGGAGGGGACGCCGTGGCGGCGGACGGCCAGCCAGGTGAGCTGGACGTGCTGGCGGTGGCCGAAGCGGTCGGCGGTGGCCATGACCTCGGCGAACATCTCTTCGAAACCCATCCGGACACGGTACGCCGCCGTGGGCGTGCGGTGCCGTGTCCGGCCGGCCGTGGTGGCCCTGCGGGCGGCCTTCCCCTACCCGCCCTTCGCCCGTT
>NZ_JBSGXB010000261.1:0-11231 GCF_053609185.1 Streptomyces sp. NPDC054956
GCTGCGGCCCCTGCCGGCTCCGGGTCCGGGCGCAGCCCGGGGAACACGGACGGGTCAGACCCCGTGCCCCTTCGCGGCGGCCTTCGCGGCCTTCTCCGCCGCCTCCTCGGCCTCCCACTCCGCGATCACATCGATCGGCGGCGGCGCCTTCGCCAGGAAGACCCACGTGAAGTACACCGCGAGCACCATCGGCGGCAGCTTCAGCGCGATCAGCACCCAGCCCAGCTGCGTCGCGTCGCCCCACCAGTACAGCGGGAAGAGGATCGCGTACTTCGCGAGGAAGATGAGGCCCCAGGCCAGGCTGGCCTTGGTGTAGGCCTTCTTGCGCCCCGGGTTGCGCGTGCGCCAGGACAGGTTCTCCTTGAACACCGGCCCGAGGATCACGCCCAGCAGCGGGAAGCCCACCAGCGCGGAGAGCGTGAAGGCCACGCCCAGACCGGCCCCGTAGATCATGCCGGGCAGGTAGAAGCCCTTCGCGCTGCCCGTGAACAGGGCGAAGGCCACGCCCACGCCCACGCCGAAGACCCCGCTGAAGGCGTGCTTGACCGTGTCCTTGCGCAGCAGCCGCACGATCACCAGCAGGACCGCGACCGCGCCCGCCGCGATGGCGGACCACTTCACGTCCTTGTTGATCGTGTAGATCATGACGAAGAGCAGGCCGGGCAGCATCGTCTCCACGGTGCCCCGGATGCCGCCGAAGGCGTCGAAGAGCGCCGCCTGCGTCACGGCCTTCTGATCCGCGGACGGATCCGCGTCGGGCGTGGTGGGTTTGTCGAGTGACGTCACCGTCAGTGCTCCTGTCCGAGCGGTCGGAGTTCGTACTTCGGGTTGAAGAGCACCCGACGGCCGTGGCTCATCGAGATCCGCCCGGAGGCGATCATGCGACGGCCGGGTTCGATTCCCACGATCGAGCGACGTCCGAGCCATACGACGTCCAGCGCGGCGGAGCCGTCGAACAGCTCGGCCTCCAGCGCGGGGACGCCGGCCCGGGGCCGCAGGGTGACGGTCCGCAGGGTGCCGGTCACCTTGACTATCTGACGGTCGTGGCAGTCGCAGATCCGCGTGCACCCCGCGGCTTCTGCGTCCTCCTGCAGCTCCGCGGAATGCAGCTCCTCCTGCGAGGTGGACAGCCGCTCTATCATCCGGCGGAACCGGCCCGCCGGCCTGGCGGGCTTCGCCGGCTTCGCGGGCTTCTCGGGACGCGGTTCAGCACTCATAACAGGAAGCGTACCGGCGCGCCCACTACCTCTCGAAGCGGTATCCCATGCCCGGTTCCGTGATGAAGTGCCTCGGGTGCGAGGGGTCGGCCTCCAGCTTGCGGCGCAGTTGCGCCATGTAGACCCGTAGGTAGTTGGTCTCGGTCCCGTACGAGGGCCCCCAGACCTCCTGGAGCAGCTGCTTCTGGCTGACCAGCTTTCCGCCGTTGCGGACCAGCACCTCCAGCAGGTGCCACTCGGTGGGCGTGAGGCGTACGTCGCGGCCCGCGCGCACCGCCTTCTTCGCCGCGAGGTCCACCGTGAAGCCCTCGGTCTCGACGATCACCTCGTCCTCGCCGGACCCGGCGCCCGGCTCCGCCCGCCGGACGGCGGCGCGCAGTCTGGCCAGCAGCTCGTCCATGCCGAAGGGCTTGGTGACGTAGTCGTCGGCCCCGGCGTCCAGGGCCTCGACCTTCTCGTCGGAGCTGTGCCGGGCGGAGAGGACCAGGATCGGGACGCGGGTCCAGCCGCGCAGTCCCTTGATCACTTCCACGCCGTCCATGTCGGGCAGGCCCAGGTCGAGGACGACCACGTCGGGGTGGCGGGCGGCCGCGAGCTCCAGGGCGCTCGCCCCGTCGGCGGCCGCGTCGACCTCGTACTTGCGCGCCTTCAGATTGATCACGAGGGCTCGGACGATCTGGGGTTCGTCGTCCACCACGAGCACCCGGGTCATTGAGGGCCTGCCTTCTGTCGTATCGGATCAAGATCGAAATCTACGGGGTGCTCCGGCCCGCCGGGCGCGCTGCGCCCCTCGCCGTCCACGCTCACGCGCACCTGCGGCCGCCCGCCCGTGACCGCCCGGAGGGTGAGCACCATGGTCAGCCCGCCGCCGGGGGTGTCCTCGGCCGCCAGGGTGCCGTCCATGGCCTCGGCGAACCCGCGCGCGACGGCGAGGCCGAGGCCCACGCCGGCCCCGCGCGGGGCGTCTCCGTGCCGCTGGAAGGGGGCGAAGATCCGCTCCTTGGCCTCGTCGGGCACGCCCGGCCCGCGGTCCACGACCCGTACCTCGACCCGGTCGCCGAGGAAGCTGGCCGCCACCAGCACCTGCTCCCCCGCCGGGCTGTACTTGACGGCGTTCTCGACCACGTTGGCCACGGTCCGCTCCAGCAGCCCCGGGTCCACGGCCACCATGGGCAGCGTCTCCGGGACGTCCAGCAGGACGCTGTCCTCCGGTACGCCGCCCAGCGCCATCGGGACCACCTCGTCGAGGTCGATCTCGCGGATCAGCGGGGTGACGGTGCCGGTCTGGAGCCTCGACATGTCCAGCAGGTTGCCCACCAGGTGGTCGAGCCGGTCCGCGCCGTCCTCGATGCCCTCCAGGAGCTCGGCGCGGTCCTCCTCGGACCATTCCACGTCGTCGGAGCGCAGGGAGCTGACCGAGGCCTTGATGGAGGCCAGCGGCGTACGCAGGTCATGGCTGACGGCGGCCAGCAGCGCGGTCCGGATCCGGTTGCCCTCCGCCATCCGCCGGGCCTCCTCGGCCTCCCCGACCAGCCGCTGCCGGTCGAGCACCACGGCGGCCTGGGCGGCGAAGGCGCCGAGCACGCGCCGGTCCTCGGCGGGCAGCACCCGCCCGGACAGGGCCAGCGCCATGTGGTCGCCGATCGGCATGTCCACGTCGGCGTCCTCGGGGCGGGCGACCGGGTTCGGGCCGACGCTGCCGGCCGGCTGCCAGGGTTCGACGTCGCTCTCGCGCTCCAGCAGGGCCACCGACTCCATGGCGAAGGTCTCGCGCACCCGCTCCAGCAGCGCGTTCAAGGTGGTCTCGCCGCGCAGCACGCTGCCGGCGAGGAAGGAGAGGATCTCGGACTCGGCGCGCAGCCGGGCGGCCTGGTGGGTGCGGCGGGCGGCGGCGTCGACGACGGAGGCCACGGAGCCCGCGACGCCGAAGAAGACCGCGATGGCGACGATGTTCTTGGGGTCCGAGACGGTGAAGCGGTGGATGGGCGGGGCGAAGTAGTAGTTCAGCAGCAGGGAGCCGACGGCGGCGGAGGCCAGCGCCGGCCAGAGCCCGCCGAGCAGCGCGGCGGCCACGGTCAGGGCCAGGAAGAGCAGCATCTCGTTGGCGAGACCGGGGTCGGTGTCGATGTGCGTGAGCAGCGCCGCGAGCAGCAGCGGCAGGAACACGCCGACCACCCAGCCGGCCAGGATCCTGGTCCGTCCGAGCCGGGCCGCCGAGCGGACCACGGGCAGGCCGCGGCCCTTGGCGGCCTCCTCGTGCGTGACGATGTGCACGTCGAGGTCGGGCCCCGAGTCGCGGGCCACCGTGGCCCCGACCCCGGGGCCGAAGACGTACCGCCAGGAGCGGTGGCGGCTGGAGCCGAGCACGATCTGGGTGGCGTTGACCCCGCGGGCGAATTCGAGCAGGGCCTCGGGGACGTTGTCCCCGATGACATGGTGAAACGTTCCGCCAAGATCCTCGACCAGCGTCCGCTGGACCGCGAGCTCCTTCGGCGAGGCGGCGGTCAGCCCGTCGCTGCGGGCGATGTAGACGGCCAGGATCTCGCTGCCGGACCCCTTCGCCGCGACCCGGGAGGCACGCCTGATCAGGGTGCGCCCCTCGGGCCCGCCGGTGAGCCCCACGACGATCCGCTCGCGCGCCTGCCAGGTGGAGCGGATGTTGTGCTCGCCCCGGTACTGCTGGAGGTACTCGTCGGCCCGGTCCGCGACCCAGAGCAGCGCGAGCTCGCGCAGGGCGGTCAGGTTGCCGGGGCGGAAGTAGTTGGACAGGGCCGCGTCGACCTTGTCGGACTTGTAGATGTTCCCGTGCGCCATCCGGCGGCGCAGCGCCTGCGGGGACATGTCGACCAGTTCGATCTGGTCGGCCCGGCGCACCACCTCGTCCGGTACGGTCTCCCGCTGCCGCACGCCCGTGATCGACTCCACCACGTCGCCGAGCGACTCCAGGTGCTGGATGTTCACGGTGGAGATCACGTCGATCCCGGCCCGCAGCAGCTCCTCCACGTCCTGCCAGCGCTTGGCGTTGCGCGAGCCCGGCACGTTGGTGTGCGCCAGCTCGTCCACCAGCGCTATGGCCGGTCTGCGGGCGAGGAGCGCGTCCACGTCCATCTCCGTGAAGGCTGCGCCCCGGTAGGTGAGCTCCTTGCGCTCGATCTGCTCCAGCCCGTGCAGCATGACCTCCGTGCGCGGCCGCCCGTGGTGCTCGACGAAGCCGACGACGCAGTCGGCGCCGCGCTCCACCCGGCGGTGGCCCTCCGAGAGCATGGCGTACGTCTTGCCCACGCCCGGCGCCGAGCCGAGATAGATCCGTAGCTTGCCGCGTCCCATGCGCTCATTCTCGGGGACATTTCCCCCGTTCACGCGCCGATCGTGGCTTACGGGCCGATTCCCTGACGGTTCCCTGACACCCGGTGACACCCGCGGCCGGCACCCGGTGACACCGGGCGCCCGGCACGGCCGACCCCCGGCGGGTACGCCCGTGGGCCGTACCCCCCAGGGAGTACGGCCCACGGCCGGAAACGATCGCCTCGTGCGGCGCGGCGGGGATCAGCGGACCTCGGTGATCTCCGGGCCGCGCTCCAGCTGGCCCATGCCGCCGCCGAAGCGGGAGCCTTCCTGCTCCTCGGTCTGCACGCCGTCCGGCACCATCTGCGCGTCGTTCGGCAGCTTCAGGACGATCGGGTCGCGCGGGGCCATCGGGCCCTCGCCGCGGACCACGACGGTGTCCAGGAAGATCCGCTCGAGCACGCCGGCCGACTCGGGGCGCACCGCGCCCTGGCCGGAGATGACACCGCGCAGGAACCAGCGCGGTCCGTCCACACCGACGAAGCGGACCAGCTGGGCGCCGGTCTGCCCGTCCGGGAGCGGTACGGGAACCTGCGCGCGCAGCTCCCAGCCCAGCGGACCCTCGACCTCGTCGATGATGCCGCCCTGCTTGGTGATGCCCTCGGCGATCTCCTCGCGGACCTCGCCCCAGATGCCTTCCTTGCGGGGCGCGGCGAAGGCCTGCAGCTGTACGGCGCTGTCGCCGAGCACCACGGTCGCGGCGACGATCGCGTCACCGGCGACCTCGACGCGCAGCTCCATGCCCTCGACGCCCGGTACGAGGATGCCGCCGAGGTCGACCCGGCCGTCCTCGGGGTTGCCGGGCACCTCGGAGACGTCCCAGGGGCCGTCGGGCCGCGGGGCCGGCGGCAGGTTCACCCTGCGCAGACGGATCCCGTCGGTCTCTTCCACGCCGTCCTGCTCATCGGCGCCGACGCCGTCGACGACCTGCTCGGCCGCGCCGCCGTCCTTGACGGAGTCGTTCTTCTTGCGACGTCCGAACACGTCACTGTCCTTCCCGGTCGGATACGACCGAAGCGTAGCCATTCCCACCCTGCTGACCAGCGCCGGATCCGGCCACGGCCGCATGACCACCGGTGGAGCCGAAACCCCCCTCGGCCCGCGCCGAGTCGGGGAGCTGCGCCACCTCGTGGAAGCGCACCTTCTCGACCCGCTGGACAACCAGCTGGGCAATGCGGTCGAAACGCTCGAACCTGACGCTCTCGCGCGGGTCGAGATTGACCACGATCACCTTGATCTCCCCACGGTACCCGGCATCCACCGTCCCCGGGGCATTCACGAGCGCGAGCCCGCAGCGGGCGGCCAGGCCCGAGCGCGGGTGCACGAAGGCCGCGTAGCCGTCGGGCAGCGCGATGGCCACCCCGGTGGGCAGCACGGCCCGCTCGCCCGGCTCCAGTTCCGCGGCCACGGTGGTGACCAGGTCGCAGCCGGCGTCGCCGGGGTGACCGTACGCCGGAATCGGGACCTCCGGGTCGACGCGCCTGATGGCCACGTCCACGCCGGTGTTGTTCTCAGACATCAGGGGTTCACCTCGAAGGCGCGTGCGCGCCTGACCTGGTCCGGGTCGGCCATCGCCGCCTGGATCTCCTCGGGCCGTCCGTTGTCGATGAAGTGGTCGACCTTCACCTCGATGAAGAGGGCGTCCGCGCGCAGGGCGACGGGGCCCTCGGGACCGCCTATTCGACCGATGGCGCTGCAGTAGATCTTCCGGCCGGCGACGGCGGTGACCTCGGCCTCCAGGTACAGGACGGTGTCCACGGGCACGGGCCGGACGAAGTCCGTCTCCAGCCGGCCGGTGACGGCGATGACGCGCAGCAGCCAGTTCAGGGAGCCCAGCGTCTCGTCGAGCGCGGTGGCGAGCACACCGCCGTGGGCCAGGCCCGGGGCGCCCTGGTGGGCGGGCTTGACGGTGAACTCCGCGGTGACGCGCACGCCCTCGCCCGCGCGGGCCTCCAGATGGAGGCCGTGCGGCTGGCCCTCGCCGCAGCCGAAACAGTGCTCGTAGTGCGCACCGAGGAGCTCGCCGGGTGCCGGGGCGTCGGGATGCCGGACCGGCGGGGCGGCATCGGCCGGGGGCGTCAACGCTGTGTTTCGTCCACTCACAGCCGCAGACCTTACCCGCGCGGCTACCCACGGGTCGCCTCGTGGCAGGCTTGACCGCATGCAGCCTTCCCCCGCGCACCACGACGAACGCCTGACCGCCCCCCGCTCCTGGTGGGGCATCGCCGTACTGACCGGTCTGGCGTGCGCGCTGATGCTGCTGCCGCTGGGCACCCTGCCGCCGCTGGCCGGTCTGGTCGGCGGCACCGCGCTGACGGGGCTGCTGGTGAGTTCGTACGGGTCCCAGCGGGTCCGCGTGATCGGCGGCGCGCTGGCCGCGGGGGACGCGCGCATCCCCGTGGCGGCGCTGGGCGAGCCGGAGGTCCTGGACGCCGAGGAGGCCCGCGCCTGGCGCACGTACAAGGCCGACACCCGCGCCTTCATGCTGATGCGCAGCTACGTGCCGACGGCGGTCCGCGTCGAGGTCACCGACCCGGCGGACCCGACCCCGTACGTCTACGTCTCCACGCGCGAGCCGCAGGCCCTGGTGGCGGCCATCCGCGCGGCGCAGGCAGCGGCCTGACCTGACGGACGACCTGGCCGGACGCGGCGGCCCGGCCCGTGCGGACGGCCCGGGCGACGGGCCTCAGGCGCGCGGGTCCGGTCGGCGGCCCTCGAGTGCGGGCGCGGTGGCCCCGGGAAGGGGCTGGGCGGGCTGCTCAAGGGGCGGGAGCGGGCGCAGGGCGCTCCAGGGCACGGCCCTGCTCCGCAGGTCCGTACGTACCTTCTCGGCGAGTTTGCGGGTGTCCCTGCGGTTCATGACCGCTCCGACGGCCGCACCGACCATGAACGGCATCAGGTTCGGCAGGTTGCGGAACATCCGCTTCATGATCTGCTGGCGCAGTTCGCGCTTCATCTGACCGCCGAGCGCCGCGTTGAGCGTGGTGGGCTTGGTCAGGTCGACCCCGCGCTCCTCCGTCCATGACGTGAGGTAGGCGAGGCTGCGCTCCTTGAGGTTGCCGTGCGGCCGCAGGCCGTAGACCTCGTGGAGTTCGGCGATGAGCTTCAGCTCGATGGCCGCGACCCCGGTGATCTCCGCGGCCAGCTCGGCCGGCATCGCGGGCGGCACCGGCAGCATGGCCGCCGCGCCGATTCCCGCGCCGATGGTCGAGGTCGCGTTGGCGGCACCCGCGATCAGCTTGTCCGCCAGCTGATCGGGACCGAGGCCCGGGAACTGCGCGCGCAGGGTCGCGAGGTCCCGAACCGGAACGCGCGGTGCGTTCTCGATGACTCGGTCGGTGAGGTAGAGGGCGGCGGCCCTGGCACTTTCGCCGCCCTTGCGCACACCGTTCTTGACGGCTTGCAGCCGACGGACCCCGGCGCTGTACCGGGACCCCTCGCCGGCCTCGGAGGCCGACGGCACCGCCTCGGCGGTGTCGGGGAGCACGGCGGGTACGCCGGGGGCTCCAGGGGCCGTTTCCAGGTCCTTGGTTCCCGCCTGCGTCTCCGCCGGATCACCAGGTTTCCGGAAGCGGCGCTTCCGGAATGGTGTCGAGCCAGTCACGGCCGACGCCTGATCAGTCGCAGTCGCGACAGATCGGCTGACCGTTCTTCTCGCGCGCCAGCTGGCTGCGGTGGTGCACCAGGAAGCAGCTCATGCAGGTGAACTCGTCGGCCTGCTTGGGCAGGACCCGGACGGCCAGCTCCTCGTTGGAGAGGTCGGCGCCGGGAAGCTCAAGGCCTTCCGCCGAGTCGAATTCGTCCAGGTCGACGTTCGAGGACGACTTCTCGTTACGACGAGCCTTCAGCTCTTCGATGCTGTCGTTGTCGACGTCGTCGTCGGTCTTGCGCGGGGTGTCGTAGTCCGTTGCCATTGTTCGCTCTCCCCCTCTGGGATTTAGCGGGTGTCTCAGCGCACGTAACGCGCGAGAGGCCGGACTTGTGCCCGACCTGAGGCGGAGATTTTGCCTCACATCAAGGTCTGTTACTCAATCGACACCCAGCCGCACATCAGAAGGAGCGATTGGCTGGGATGACGACCGGGACCGTACACGGTCCGGGGGCCGTCTTGCACAAACGCCACCCCATGTATTTCCCGCCGTTAGGGGGGCCGGAAACCCGGACTTCCCGGGCTTTCCGGCCTCCCCCAGGTCACTGAACGCATCTGGACGGACACTCGGCACTGTGATCGATCGCACAGAAGTCACTGCCTTCATGCCCCAAGCATTCAGCCAACGGCGAACACGGGGTGACCGGCGTCACAAGGGTAGAGTGACACGCATCACGAGGCCACCGCCCTCGCGCGGGATCGCCTGGATCCTGCCGCCGTGTGCGCGCGCCACAGAGCGTGCGATGGAGAGGCCGAGCCCGACACCCTTGTCGCTGCCCGTTCGCTCCGTACGCAGCCGTCTGAAGGGCTCGAAGAGGTTGTCCACCTCGTACGCGGGAACCACTGGACCCGTGTTCGACACCAGCAGGACCGCCTGGCCGTGGACGGCCTCGGTGGTGACCTCCACCCAGCCGCCTTCCGGAACGTTGTAGCGGACGGCGTTCTGCACCAGGTTGAGCGCGATCCGCTCCAGCAGCACGCCGTTGCCCTGGACCACGGCCAGCGCGCGCTCGCCGCGGATCTCGATGCCCTTGGCGTGGGCCTCCCCGCGCGCCTGGTCGATGGCCCGCGAGGCCACCTCCGCCAGGTCCACGGGTTTGCGCTCGATGATCTGGTTGTCGCTGCGGGCCAGCAGCAGCAGGCCCTCCACCAGCTGTTCGCTGCGCTCGTTGGTGGCGAGCAGGGTCTTGCCGAGCTGCTGCAGCTCCACCGGAGCCCCGGGGTCGGAGAGGTGCACCTCCAGCAGCGTCCGGTTGATGGCCAGCGGGGTCCTCAGCTCGTGCGAGGCGTTGGCCACGAACCGCTGCTGGGCCGTGAAGGCCCGCTCCAGCCGGTCGAGCATCTCGTCGAAGGTGTCGGCGAGCTCCTTGAGCTCGTCGTCCGGCCCGTCCAGCTCGATCCGCCGGGTCAGGTCGGAGCCGACCACCCGGCGGGCGGTCCGGGTGATCTTGCCGAGCGGCGAGAGCACCCGGCCGGCCATCGCGTAGCCGAAGGCGAACGCGATGATGCTGAGGCCCATCAGGGCCATCAGCGACCGGCTCAGCAGGTCGTCCAGCGCGTGCCTGCGCTGTTCGAGGATGCACGCGTTGATCGCGGCGTTGAACTGGTCGTGGGTCTGTCCCGTGCCGACCACGCCGGGGCAGCTGCTGGTGACCTGGATGTCGGTGCCGCCGACGATCTTGAACGGCAGCGCGTTGCCCTCGCGCAGCGCCTGCGCCGCCAGCAGGTAGATGATCGACAGCAGCAGGATGCCCGCGATCAGGAACATCCCGCCGTACAGCAGCGTGAGGCGTATGCGGATGGTCGGCCGCAGCCAAGGGAAAGGACCCTCGGGCTGGCCGGGGTCCCAGGTCGGTTTCGGTGGTGCCGGTGGTGGCGCCGGGGTCGCTGCCACCCGCGTCAGATCCGGTAGCCGGAACCGGGGACGGTCACGATGACCGGCGGCTCCCCGAGCTTGCGCCGCAGCGTCATCACCGTCACGCGCACCACGTTGGTGAAGGGGTCCGTGTTCTCGTCCCACGCCTTCTCCAGGAGCTGCTCGGCGGACACGACCGTGCCCTCGCTGCGCATGAGGACCTCCAGCACCGCGAACTCCTTCGGCGCCAGCTGCACCTCCTTGCCCTCGCGGAACACCTCGCGCCGGTTCGGGTCCAGCTTGATCCCCGCGCGCTCCAGCACCGGGGGCAGTGCCACGGTGGTGCGGCGCCCGAGCGCCCGTACCCGCGCGGTCAGCTCGGTGAAGGCGAAGGGCTTGGGCAGGTAGTCGTCCGCCCCGAGCTCCAGGCCCTCGACCCGGTCGCTGACGTCCCCGGACGCCGTCAGCATCAGCACGCGGGTGGGCATGCCGAGCTCGACGATCTTCCGGCAGACGTCGTCGCCGTGCACGAGCGGGAGGTCCCGGTCGAGCACGACCACGTCGTAGTCGTTGACTCCGACGCGCTCCAGGGCCGCGGCGCCGTCGTACACGACGTCCACGGCCATGGCCTCCCGGCGCAGTCCGGTGGCCACCGCATCGGCGAGCAGCTGCTCGTCCTCGACGACGAGTACGCGCACGTCGTTTCCTTCCTCAGTGCCCTTCAGGGCAGGCGTGTGGTGCGTCGTCCATCCTGCCCCTTTCGGCCGTAAACCGGCTGTAAGACGCCACGCGGGGGCCTCTCGGGGGTTACTCGGGGGACGGAAGTGAGGATTCCCTCGCCTCACGAGGTTTCTGGGTCCAGGGCGGCGGGGAGGACGACTTCACACCCCGAACACTCCCTGACGGCGCACTGCCACGTGCGGCCGCCGACCCACGAAGAGGGGGCGAACCCACCATGGACGCATTCACCGCGGGTCTCCTGCAGCGCATCAGGAGCACGCAGTCGGACCTCAGGCAGGCTCGCGAGACGGGCGACGACTTCCTCGTGGAAGTGGAACAGGCGGAGCTGGAAGACCTCCAGCGCATCGCAGCCGATCACGGCGTTCCCGTCACCGTCTCCGCCTGCTGATCCCGCCACCTGACCGACCTCGAACCCCGGCCGCCC